>JBHIBR010000203.1:0-4292 GCA_046759145.1 Nitrospinota bacterium
CCGCTGCTCGACCACGTAGCCCCGCCTCTCCACCTCAACCACCGTTCGGCGGAATTTTCGTCCCGACAAGAGCCGCACCCCCTCCACCCAGTCCCCCACCCGCCAGGCGGGGCGCTTGACCTCCAAGGGATATTCGATGAGGGGAGTGGGCTCAGGGAGAACCACGCGCGGAGAGCGAAGGCTGCAACCCCCGAGGGCCAGGAGGAGAGCGACCGCGAGGCCGGGGGCCCTCCCCGGGGAGAAAGGCCTCGCCCTAGGGGCGCGCAGAGAGAAACGCCAGGAGGAGGGCCAGCCCTCCCACCACAATCGCCGGGGTCGACCAGCCCACCGTCCCCGCATACACCCTATCCCTGCGCGCCGGGCAGCGGTCATCGAGGAAATCGCTCTCGGGCCCCCGGTAGCCGCAGTGCCCGCAGCGGCGGAAAGACACGGCAGAACCCGCCGGGGGGCCGGGCGGAGCGGAAGGTTCCCCTCCCGGCCAGAGGACTCAGAAGATGCCCGGGATCGGCAAGCCCCCTGTGATCTTCCGCAACTCCTCCCCCATGAGCTCGCGGCCTTTCTTGACGGCCTCATTCACGGCCGCGGTCACCAGGTCCTCGAGCATCTCCACCTCCTCGGGGTCCACGACCTCTTTGTCCACCTTAATGGCCACAAGCTCCCCGTTGCCGTTGGCGACGGCCTTCACCATCCCTCCGCCCGCCGAGGCCTCCACCGTCCTCTTCCCCATCTCGGCTTGGAGCTGGGCCATCCGCTCCTGCATCAGCCGAGCCTGTTTCATGAGGTTCCCGAGGCCTTTCATCCCACATCTCCTATGCGAGTCCCGCCAAGACGCCGGGCCCCCCTCCCGGCCGGGCGGACCCTATTCTTCACCGCCGAGCCCTCGACCGCGACTCGAGAGCAGAACCCCCCCAGGGGGGGTGCCGATCCGGCTCAGGAACCTCCCCGGCCGCCTTCCACGACACGGCCCTCGAAGAGCTCCACCACTCGCTGGATGAGGGCATCCTTCCGGCCCCTGGCCCCGGGGCCGCCGGAAGCGGGGGAGGGTGGGGCGGCTCGCGCCGCTGGGAGGCCAGCCGGCTTCCCCTTGCCCTCGCCCAGGCGCACGCGCACCGGACGTCCCCAGAGCTCGGCCGCCACCTCTTCGATGAGGGCGCGGTGGTTCTCGATGTGCATGCCGAGGGCGGAGCCGTTCCCCCCGGGGAGGGAAACCTCGATGAGACCCTCGGAGGGGAACTGGACCTCGGCACCCTTCAGCGAGTTGCCCAGGAAGGGTTTGCGGTGGTCGAGCTCGGACACCAGGCGGGGCCAGAGGGCATGCTCCCTTTGTCTCCTTCCCTCGGCGGCCCCCCCCCTGCCGCCCTCTCCGGGTGCCCGATCCGACTCGCCGGAGAGGTTCCCCCCCGCGCCGGAGCTCCCAGCTCGCAGCCCGGTGCCCCGCGCCCGATGAGAGGGGGGTTGGCCCGCTCCGCCCCGCTTGCTCGGCGCACCCCCTTGCCCCCCTTCGGAGACCTTCCATCCCTCCGGGGGGGGAGCGGAGGCGGTTGGCTCGCCCCGCGCGAGGCGCTCCAGTTGCTCCAGGAGCTCCGGCACCGGCACCAGGGGCTCTAGGCGGCACATCCGGATGAATGCCACCTCCAGCACAAGCCGGGGGTTCTCCGCCTGGCGGATCCCCCACTCTGCTGCCTGCAGGAGACTGAAGAGCTGGTGGAGCTCGGAGAAGCTCACCTCCCTCGCCTGCGCCCGCAGCTCCGCCAGAGAGTGCTCGTCGGCCACCACCATGCCCCGGGCGTCATCGCACGCCTGGAGCACCAGGATGTCCCGCAGGTAATCCAGCAGAGAGCGACAGAAGAGCTTCAGGTCCTGCCCCTCTTCGAACAAACCCGCCAGATGGCGGAGGGCCGCGGCGGCGTCCTTGCGCAGGAGAGCCCCCACCAGCTTCCCGCAAGCCTCCCTCCCGGGGAGGCCCACCACCTTCTCCACGGCCGAGCGCAGCAGGCGGGGTTCCCCCGTGAAGGAGAGCACCTGGTCCAGGAGACTCTGGGCGTCCCGCATGCTCCCCCCGGCCATCTGGGCGATGAGCCGCACGGCCCCCGGCTCCGCCTCGCGCTTCTCCTCGGCCAGGACCTTGCCCAGCTGCTCCTCGATGGCCGGGAGGGGGATCCGCCGGAAGTCGAACTGCTGGCAGCGGGAGAGGATGGTCTCGGGCACGCGCCGGGGCTCAGTGGTCGCGAAGACGAAGACCACATGGGGCGGCGGTTCCTCCAGGCTCTTGAGCAGCGCGTTGAAGGCGGACTTGGAGAGCATGTGGACTTCGTCGATGATGTAAACCTTGCGCGCGCCCCGGAAGGGGGCGTAGGCGAGCCTCTCGCGCAGGTCGCGCACATCGTCCACGCTGGTGTTGGAGGCGCCGTCCACCTCGACCACGTCGGGGTGGCGGCCCTCGGCCACCTCCCGGCAGGAGCTGCACTCGGTGCAGGGCTCCTCCGCGGGGCCCCGCTCGCAGTTGAGGGCCTTGGCCAGGAGGCGGGCGACGGTGGTCTTCCCCACACCGCGCATTCCCGAGAACAGGTATGCGTGGGCGACGCGGCCCCGGGCCAGGGCGTTCTGGAGGGTGCGGCTCACGTGCTCCTGGCCCACCAGTTCCTCGAAGCGCTGGGGGCGCCACCGGCGGGCGCTGGCGAGGAAGGCCATGGGCTCAGGGGCTCGGCCGCTCACGCCCCGGCTGAGGGGGGAAGAAGAAGGTTTTGGTCGTGCACCCACCCATTGTCCGGCCCCCGCAAGCTCCGCCGGGTCGCGGGCTCCGGCCCGGCTTTCTCGTGGCGCCCAGGAGGACTTGCTTACCGCTGCTTCCTTCCGGACCTGACGGGGTTCACAAGCTCCCGCCGCACGAGACCTGACCCTCAACGCCCGCGGTGGCCCACGTGGCCTGCGGGGCGCGGCGGCCGCTGGGTGGGGATGTGGGCCCCGCTGTAGCGGATTGCGGGCGACAGGGCACCGCTAGCTCCCCGCCCAGCACGACCAAAACCCGCCGTCTTCGGCAACTGCGCGGGAGATTTTCCCCTAGGAGGGCCCCCTCCGGCTCCCGCACCCGGGGGAGGGCCTCAGCGAACGCGACCGGCTGGCGGAGAGAGAGGGATTCGAACCCTCGAGGCGCCTTGTGGGCGCCTACACGATCTCCAGTCGTGCACCTTCGGCCTCTCGGTCATCTCTCCGCGCGGCCGAAAACGCCCGGAGGATGGCGGAGAGAGAGGGATTTGAACCCCCGGTCCGCCTTGCGGCGGACAGCAGATTTCGAATCTGCCGCCTTCAACCGGACTCGGCCATCTCTCCGCCTAATCTTTTCCCCGCCGCTCGCGGAAGAACTCGCTCAGGAGCGCCCCGCACTCAGCCTCCAGCACGCCCCCCACCACCGGGAAGCGGTGGTTGAGGCGCGCATCTTCCGGGAGCCGATAGAGGGAATAGCAGGCGCCCCCCTTCGGGTCGTAGGCGCCAAACACAAGCCGCCCGACCCGCGCGTTCACCGCCGCCCCCGTGCACATGGCGCAGGGCTCGAGCGTCACGTAGAGGGTACACCCCTCCAGCCGCCAGTCCCCCATTCTCCCCGCGGCCTCGCGCAGAGCCTCCACCTCGGCATGGGCGGTGGGATCGCCCAGGGCCTGCCGGCGGTTCCTCCCCCGGGCGATCGCCTGCCCCCCGGCCACCACCACCGCCCCCACCGGCACGTCTGAGGTGGCTAGGGCCTCCCGCGCCTCTTCCAGGGCGAGGGCCATCCAGCGGCGATCCTCCGCCTCCGCGGCGGCGCCGTCCCCCCCGATAATCTGGCGCGCGTGGGAGGATTCGAACCCCCGACCTTCTGATCCGTAGTCAGACGCTCTGTCCAGCTGAGCTACACGCGCGTCCTTCATTCTCCTCAATCCCGCATACCACAGGGGTCCAGGCTCTCTTCCCCTCCGCAGAATCCCCTCGGACTTTTTCCCCATCCATTCTTACTCCCCCACCCATCGGCCGTCAAGGAGAGGAAGAGCGCCGGCGGGGCCGGCGCACGCGCGCTCTGCCCGTTGCAAACTTCCCGAAACGGTCCTGATATAGTCCTCCCCACGCGGGGGCACCTCTGGAAGTGGCCCGATTCGTATCCCAGTAGGTCCGGGCGCGGGCTGGGGTGGCTCCCCTCACCCAGGCCAACGCCAATGCTACCCGGGCCCTCACCCTTCTCCGGCGGGTTGGCTAGCTCCCCTCCGGCGGGCTTAACGGCTCGTCTCGCGGAGCACCTCTGCGACCTGCTCGGCGTTCAC
>JBHIBR010000204.1:0-4277 GCA_046759145.1 Nitrospinota bacterium
GCCAGGGCATGCGCGCGCGGCAGTGCTCGTGGTCCATGCTGAAGAGGATGGGCTCTCCCCCTTTGGCCAGGACGCACGCCGCCATCCCCAGCGAGGCTGTCGGATGCAGGTGGGAGCGGAAGCCCGCGAGGTAGCGGCAGTCCTCGGTGCGGAACACAAAGAGCACGTCCACATCCGAGCCCGCGAGCGCCGCCTTGGCCCGATCGAGGCGCTCCCGGCGCAGCCGCGCGAAGTCAATCCGATCCTCCCAGTCCACGCCCATCAGGCCCTTGTCGGTCATGCGCCATCCTCCTCTTGTCCTGGCTCCGCCCGCCCTCCCCGGCCCTCCCGCCCTGGGGCTAATGATAAGCGGACCCACCCCGTGTGTGCCAATGACCGCAAGGGATCTTTCCTCCCCCACACGGAGGGCAGCAAGGGAGGAACGGCCTCACGGTTGGTGGGCAAGCCTGGGCGCTGGCAGTTGCCGGAGTCTCCGGAGTGGGGGGACGCCCCGAGACAAAAGGCGGCCCCCGGCCGCTGCCGGAGGCCGCCCCGTTCCTGCTCAGCTCGCCGAAGCTATCCTGCCCCTCTCACATGGTGGGGGCCACCGAGGCCTCCCACAGGTAGATGCGCTCGTCGGGGCGGAACCGGTAACGCACCCGCTTGTTAACGCCGTAAGCGTCGTGGATGCGGAAGAAGATGGCGTGGGTCGCCTTCTTCTTCATCAGGTCGGTGATCCCGCTGTAGATCTTGTAACGCTTGGCGTCATCGGCCTCCGAGGCCGCCCGGTCGATGGCCGCGTCGATCTCCTTGTCGCAGAAGGGGCTCCAGGAACCGCCGCATCCCACCGTGCCTATCAGGAGAGAGTCCGAGATGCCCCCGCCGTTTCCGAAGCCCATGAAGACCATGAAGGGCTTGGTGCCCGGCCGGCGATGGGCCCGGAAGGTGCGCACGAAGGCGCTCCACGCCAGGGGGGTGTAGTTCACCCGGATGCCCACCCGGGCGAGCTGGCCGACGATGGCCTGGCCCGTCTCCCGGTCCTTGGGGTAGCGGCCGGTGGGGGAGATCATGCGGACAGAGAAACCGTTCGGGTAGCCCGCCTCCCTCAGGAGCTCCTTGGCCCTCTGGGGATTATAGGGGTACCAGCGCGGCCGGCCGCGCACGTGGCCCTCCGTCCAAGGGTGAAAGAGCTGGCCGATGGGACTGGCGAGCCCTCCCATGATGGTGGTGCGGATGGACTCGAAGTCAAGGGCGTGGTTGATGGCCTTCCGCACGCGCACATCCGCCAGGGGGCCCCCCTTGTAGTTCACGAACCCCATGTACATGATGCGCACGGCCGGGATGATCTCCACCTTCAGGTTGGGGTTGGCCCGGATCTTCGGGATGAGGTGAGGGGGCACCGCACGGATGACGTCCAGCTCCCCCTTCAGGAGGGCCGCCACCCGCGTTCCCAGCTCGGGGATGGGTCTCTGGACGATGCGCTTGATCTTGGGGATGCCCGGCCGCCAGTAGTTCTCGTTGGCCTCGAGGATCATCTCGTGGTTCTTCACCCACTTGACCAGCTTGTAAGGGCCGCTCCCCACGGGGTGGGTGGCCAGGTAGGAGGGTGGGTGGCTGCTGTAGTATTTCGGCGGGACGGGGAAACCCCAGGCGGGGAGCTTGAGGAGGAAGGTGGCGTCGTGCTTCTTGAAGTGGAAGCGCACGGTGTGCTTGTCCACCTCCTCCACCCGCTCGAGGAGCCGGAAATAGCGCAACTGCCGGGACTTGAGCTTGGGGTCCCGGATCCGCTTGAAGCCGATCCTGACCGCCCGGGCGTCAAAGTCCTCCCCGTTGGTGAACTTGATCCCCCGGCGCAGGCGCATCTCGAGCACCTTGGGGCTCACCCACTTCCAGCCCTCGGCCGTGTAGGGTCCCAGCTTGTAGTCGGGCGGCGACTTGTGGGCGAGGCCGTCAAACACGTAGCGGTGGAGCTGGACCATAATAAAACTGCTCGTGGTGTGGGGGTCGAAGGTGAAGAGGTCGTTCCCCCAGGTGATCGCAAGCGTCCCCTGGGGCTCTCCTGCGTGGAGAGGCGCTCCGCCGAGCAGAAGCGCGGCGACCACCACCGCGGCGAAAAGACACACTCGCCTCATCGTCTTCCCTCCCTCAACGGCGGGCCCAAACTCGGGGGAGACCCCCCTGCCCGCGCCGGGAACCCATCTGCTGCTCTCCGGGTTTACGGAAAATGATCTGCTTTAATTTTAGACGGGCCTGCGGGCCTTTGTCAACGAACTTCCGGCCCCTCAGGGGAGGGCCTGCGCGGCGAAGCGCTCCACGATGGCCGCCATGTACTTGACCCCCTCGAAGAGGTGGTCCAGGCGGATGCGCTCGTCGGCACCGTGGGTGCGGGCACCGATGTGCCCCACCCCGGTGGAGGCCAGCGGGATGCCCAGGTGCCGCGCCACCACCCAGGTGGGCGTCCCCCCCGAACCCAGGGGGTCCACGGCCGCCTCCTGGCGGTAGACAAGGCGCGCCGCCTCTTGGGCCGCCCGCACGACCGCTGCCTCGGGAGGGAACCGGGCGGGGAGGGAGCGGAAAAGCATCCGGCTCTCTACATCCCCGAAGCCGCCCCGCTCCAGGTGCGCCCGCACCTGGCGGTGGACCTGGTCGGGGTCCTGGTCGGCCACCAGGCGGAAGTCGAGCTTCGCCCGCGCCCGGCCCGGGACGATGGTCTTCACCCCTTCCCCCGTGTAGCCGCTCTCGAAGCCCGCGACGTTGCAGGTGGGCTCCCGCTTGAAGCGCACCGCCGCCTCCTGCCCCGAGGCGTCGAGCAGAAAGCCCCGGATGCCGAAGGCGCGGGCGCGCGCCTCGCGGTTGGCCGGCGGGAGTTTCGCCAGGAGCTCCTCCTCCCGGGGGGTGAGGGGGCGGACGGGGTCGTCGAAGCCCTCGATGCGCACCCGCTCGTCGGGCCCTTTGAGGGAGGCCAGAGCCCAGAGCAGCCTCCAGGCCGCGTTGTGGTAGACGGGGGCGTGGGAGGAGTGGAAGTCCACGTTGGCCGTCCGGCAGGTGAGCTCGAGATAGCACAGCCCCTTGTTGCCCAGGGTGATGACGGGGGCGTCCTCCCGCTGGGCGTCCTCCCAGATGACCCCGTGGGCGGCGAGGAGCCCCTTGTGGGAGGCGACGAAGCCCTCCAGGCTCGGGCTTCCCACCTCCTCCTCGCCCTCGACGATGTACTTGACCGTGAGGGACAGCTCGCCGCGAGTCGCTCGCAGCGCTTTGAACGCCTGGAGGCGGCTCACGATGTTGCCCTTGTTGTCCGTCGCCCCCCGGGCGAAGAGGCAGCCCTCCCGCACCGTCGGCTCGAAGGGGGGGCTCGTCCAGGCGTCGAGGGGCTCGGGGGGCTGCACGTCGTAGTGGTTGTAAAAGAGGAGGGTCCGCTCGCTCCGCCCCCGCAGGGTGCCCCTCACGATGGGATTGCCCGGCGTCTTGTGGATCTCGGCCTCGAAACCGGCCTCCCGCATGTGGCGGGCCACGTGCTCCGCCATCTCGCCGATGCCCACCCCCTGGGCGGAGATGCTGGGCTGGCGGCAGAGGGTCTCGAGCTCGCGGACGATCTCCTCCCGGTGCGAGTCAACATAGCGGAAGACATCTTCCATGGCGTCCCCTCCCCAGCTGCGGCCGCGGTTGTCGGCTCCCTTGGGGGCGAATATACTCGCTTCTGCGCGGCGAAGGGTAGGTCGAGAAAGCGATGGATGGGCGGGCGGCCCCGGGCAGGAGGCCAATCCTCTTGAGCCCCCTCCCCGCGGGGGGCTCCAACTGAGTGGGGGGTTCCGCTCCGGCCCGGTGGCCGGGGGCCGGGAGAGGAGGGGGCCATGAGCGAGCGAAGGGCCAACTGGTTCACCTATTTTCCCCAGGACTACCGGTGGTCGGCCGCCATGATGCACGTCTTGGGCACCGGCGCATGGGGCGGTGGCGAGGTGGGCGAGGCCCACCAGGCAGGGTTGCGTCTGGCCGAGAAGGTGGGCGACGACGGGCACTGGTTCCGCACCTGGAAGTGGATGGGGGAACGGGTGGAGAAGCTCGCAGAAGAGGCCGACGCCCGGGGGAGGAAGTTCACCGCCGCCGGGGCCTACCTCCGGGCGGCCAACTACTACCAGGTGGGGGAGCGCTTCCGCACCCCCAAGGACGAGGAGGGCCTCGCGGTCTACCGCCGGGCGGTGCAGTGCTTCCAGAAGGGCGTCGCCCGAAAGAGCCGCCCCCGGGTGGAGCCCGTGGAGGTCCCCTACCAGGGGGGCAGCCTTCCCGCCTATTTCGCCCAC
>JBHIBR010000205.1:0-4222 GCA_046759145.1 Nitrospinota bacterium
GCCCCCTTCGAGGGGAGGGGAGGGGGCGGAGGGGTGGAGTTCCGGGGCCGCCGCTTCGGCCACGGGGTCGGGCTGAGCCAATGGGGAGCCTATGCCGTGGCGCGGGAGGGCCCCCCCTGCGAGCAGGTCCTCGCCTTTTGCTGCCCAGGCACCCGCCTGGAGCGACGTTGAGGCAGCCACTTGGAGGCGAAAGAACTCTACCGCCGCTGCCGGGAGAGGGAAGAGGCCGCCTGGGGCTACGTCTACCGCTATGCCCTCCAGGTGGCCCGCTCGGGGGCCGCAAGCCTGGAGGGGATAGGCCCCGAGGACGTGGCCCAGGAGGTGGTCTTGAGCCTCATGGAAGGGGGGCTGGACTCGGTGCAGGAGCCGGCCGCCTTCAAGGGTTTCATACGCCAGGCGACCGCTCACCGGGTTATCGACTACCACCGCGCTGCCCGGCGCCGGTCCACCCTTCCCCTCGACCCTCCCGCGGAGGGAGGGGATGAGCCGTCGGCCGCCCCTCAGCTCGCCAGCCAGGGGCCTTCCCCCGAGGAGGCCCTCATGGTGCGGGATCGGTTGGTCCTCTGCAAGGAGATCATCCGCTCGCTGGACGCCCGCTGTCGCGAGGTGTTGCCCCCCTACTTCCAGCTCCGCGCCCTGGGCCTCAAGATCCGCGAGATCGCCCAGCGACTGAATCGGCCGGAGGGCACCTTGAGCTCCCTCGTCCATCGCTGCCTGATGAAGCTCAGGAGGCACCCCCGGGCCAAGGAGCTCCTGTGAGCGGCAAGGGGCCCCGGGGCGGGGACGCCCCTTCCGGCGTGTCGGGCGAGGGGGAGGGCGGGAGGCGGCGCGCCTCCTCTTCGCCGAGGGCCATCAGCTCCTCCGAGGGGGGGAGTACGCGCGGGCCTGCGAGGTCTTCGAGCGCTCCCTCGAGGCACAAGAGCCCCCACCCCTGGCCTACTACTACGCCGGCTTCAGCCACGCCAAGCTCGGCCGCGAGGAGGAGGCCATCCTCCGCTACGAGCAGTATCTCGCCCTCCGCCCCCGGGACGTGTGGGCCAACCTCGAGCTGGGCCACCTCCACGAGCGCGCGGGCAACTTCCGCCAGGCCCAGGTCCGCTACGAGCGCGTTCTCTCGCTCCACCCGGGGCACGAGGCCGCCGAGCGCCGCCTCGAGAACCTCCGGGCCCTCGGACCCACCGGGGAGATCCTCCAGGGGAGCGACGCCCGCGGCGCCCCCGAGGTGCTGGGCGAGAACCTGATCGACGTGGTCCAGACGCAGCATTTCTCGGTCACCTATAACGTGGCCCGCCACGGGGCGATCCTGGTGGAGGCGCTCAAGGTCCTCGAGCTGGCCCTGGAGGAGATGCGGGGGAAACTGGGCTTCGCCCCCCGGGGCCGCGTCCCCGTCACTTTCCATCACGAGAAGTTCCGCCCTCTGGGGACGGGTCGGCCCGCCCAGGGCTTCTTCGACGGGGTGAGCCTCCACGCCGTGGTGGACAGGGAGGCCGTGCGGGAGATCACCCATCTGGCCTCCCTCCTCACCCATGAGTACGCCCACTTCTGCGTCTACGCCCTGGTGGGGGGCCGGGCGATCCCCTGGTGGCTGCACGAGGGCATCGCGCAGTGCGCCGCCCGAAGGCCAGGGCCCGACCGGCTGGAGTTCCTCGCAGGGATCCACCGCCGGGGGGCATCTCTCCCCCTGGCGGCGCTCGAGGGAGGGGTGGGGAACCTCGACGAGGGCCTGGAGGTGGAGGTCGCCTACGGGGAGGCGCACGTGGCGGTAGAGTACCTGGTGATCAGAGCCGGCTGGGAGGGGCTTCGAGCCCTCCTCCTGCGGCTCTCCCGGGGGGCCCGGATGGAAGAGGGTTGGGCGGAGCTGGGGACCGACTACGCGCGCTTCCAGGACGACCTCTGGCGGTGGGTCCTGGCGGAGAGCAAGTCGTGAGAGGGAGGGGATGGGGGGAGCCATGCGCTCCCTGGACCGGAGGCAAGGAGGGAAGCCGGCAAGCTCCCCTCTTCTAGAGAGGAGGCGGAGGGATGCCATTGCGGCACTGGGTGATGACGACGGCGAGCCTCTCCCTTCTGGCACTGGGGGCAGCCGACGGCTTCGCCCAGCCCCCCGCCTGGGTGGAGGAGCGGGAACGCAGCACCCTCCTTGACCGGCGCCAGATCCGCACCGACAGAGAGGGGAGGCCTGCCGCCCTCACCCGCGTGGACTTCCAGTACGGCTACATCGAGTCGCGCGCCGTCGCCACGGCCGACCCGCGCATCGCCGTGAGCGAGCCCCACGCCATCACCCTCGCCCTCAGGGCGGCGCGGCTGCTCGCCTATGAGAAGTTGCTCGAAGCCACCTCGGGCGTCTGGCTGCGCTCGGACAGCCTCCTGCGGGAGGAGATGGTCCGCAAGAGTGCCCTGCGCGCCAGGGTGGTGGGCACCGTGAACGGGGCGCGCATCGTCAAGGAGAAGTACCGCTTCACCCCCGGCGGGGAGGTGATCGCCGAGGTGGTGGTGGGGCTCCTCATCCACGGCGGGGGCAAAAAGAGCCTCCTCGCCCCCGTCATCCAGGTGGCGGGCGCGACCGGCCCCGCGCTGCCGAAGTTCCGGCCTCCTGCGCCGGTGGCCCCGGCTCCCCCGGGGAAATCTTATACCAGCCTCATCGTGGACGCCTCGGGGAAGAACGCGCGGCCGGCCCTCGCGCCGCGCATAAAGACGCACCCGGGCAAGCAGGAGGTGTACGGCTCGGAGGGGGTGGACAAGGAGGTCTTCCTCACCAGCGGCCTCGTGGGTTACGCCAGCAGCGTGAAAAAGGCCCGCGCCCAGAAGGGGCGGGTGGGGCCCAACCCCCTGGTGCTCCAGGCGGTCGCGGCCGATGGCGTCCAGCGCACCGACCTCCTCATCACCCCCGCCGACGCCACCCGGCTGCTCCAGGCGGACCTGCGGGGCAAGTTCCTCCGGAAGTGCCAGGTGATGTTCGTCCTGAAGTGAGGGAAGACGCGCATGAGTGCCCGGGCGCTCTCCCGGGAGAGGGAGGGCGTCGGGGGGAGCGATGCGCATGCGGAAAGTGGGATTGGTTGGCCTGGGGGTGATCGGCAGGGCCATCTGCCGGGCGGCGGACGGGGGGAAGCTGCCCCTGGAGCTGGTGGCGGTCCACACGCGCACCGAGGCCACGGCCCGGGCGTTCCTCGCCACCTTGGAGCGCCCCCCGCTCCTCACCGACCTGGCGGGCGTGGTGGGGCGGTCCGAGCTCGTGGTGGAGGCGGCCGGGGGCCCCGCGGTGGACGCCGTGGCCCGGGCGGCACTGGGGGCGGGCAAAGACCTCATGGTGCTCTCAGTGGGCGCGCTGCTCGAGCGGGAGGACCTGGTGGCCCTGGCCCGGGAGCGGGGCTGCCGCATCTTCGCCCCCTCGGGGGCCATGGTGGGCCTCGACGGCGTCAAATCTGCCTCGGCGGGCCGGATCGACTCCGTTACCATGACCACCCGCAAGCCCCCGGGGAGCCTCAAAGATGCGCCTCTTGTGAGGCAAAAGGGGCTTCGCCTCGAAGAGCTCCGCGAGCCGGCGGTGATTTTCGAGGGGAACGCCCTGGAGGCCTGCAAGGCCTTCCCCGCGAATGTGAACGTCTCGGCCGCGGTGAGCCTCGCCGGGGTGGGTCCCCGCCGAACGCTCATCCGCATCGTGTGCGACCCGACCATCGAGCGGAACACCCACGACGTAGAGGTCACGGGGGAGTTCGGCAAGTTCTCCATGCACATCGAGGGCGTGCCGTCGGAGAACATGCGGACGGGCGTCCTCTCCTACCTCTCGGCCGTGGCCACCCTCCGAGACCTCTCCGCCACCTTGGTGGTGGGGACCTAGGGGGTTTTCGGTGAGCGGCCGCGCCCGCATCCTCATCCCCGAGTACCGCGAGCCCCGCGCACTGCTGGAGTCCCTGCTGGCGCCTGTGGGGGAGATCTTCGGGGAGAGGGGGAGGGTCTACTCCGAGCCCGAGTTCGCCGAGGCGCTTGCCGAGGCCGACGCCGTGGTGGTCACCTCGCGGGAGAAGGTGACCGAAGGAGCGCTGCGGCGGGCAAGCCGCCTCAAGCTCATCGCCAAGACGGGCGTGGGGGTGGAGAACATCGACATCCCCGCGGCCACCCGCCGGGGCGTCCCGGTGGTCAACACCCCCGGGGCCAACGCCATCGCCGTGGCGGAGCACACCCTCGCCCTCTTGCTCTCCGTGGCCCGCCGCGTGCCCCAATCCCA
>JBHIBR010000206.1:0-4208 GCA_046759145.1 Nitrospinota bacterium
GCCAGGGCCCAGAAGAGCTGTCGCCGGAGGTGACAATCGGGCTCGATTAGGGCTACCATGGGCTTCGCCCGATTGAGCCCCCTGTGGGCCTTGGAATCCATCTGCTCAAGGGTCATCGGCCCCTCCCCCAAGGAGCTAGCCTTCTGAACTGACGATGCTGAATATATGCTGTTTGGTAATAAGAGTCAAGAAAAAAGTTTCGCCAATTGGCATATATAAGGCGAAAGTCTTTTGCCCTGGGCCTGGACTCTCCGCGCTCAGGCGCGACCACCTCCCGGTACATGCCTTTGCCATCTGCCTCGGTCTTAGATTGCTTCCCAGAACTCTCCATCTGCCCGCGCTGAGGAGGCCTCAGGAGGGGACCATGAGGCACGTTGTTTGCTTACCATTTGGACAGCAGAGAAAAGAGAGGGCGGCGCGCTGTTGTATACCATTCAGAATAGATAGATGATGCTTGGATAATTACCATATGGTAAAGATAAGCACGAAGGCTCTAGGCCGGCGTCTCAAGGAGGCGCGAAAGCCCCTCAGCCAACGGGCGTTTGCGCTGAAGTTGGGGAAAAATCCGCTCGTGTACAGGAGGTATGAGGAGGGGGAGAGGTTTCCCCCCATCGACCTCCTGGTGCGAATCTCTGCCGTGACGAATCGCTCGTTGGAATGGCTGCTGGGTCTGTCGGAGGAGCCCGCCCCCGCCGGGATTCGGGAGGCCCCGCCTCCCTATCCGCAGGTGCTCCGGCCCGCGGAGTTGCGCCTCTCAGCGGCTCCCGCGGGCCCGGGGCGGGTGAGCGGATGGGACTTTCGGGCGGTACCGCTGGTGGAGGGGACCGTGGCGGCGGGGCTGGGCCACATCCCGGAGGAACTGGTTCTCGAGTACGCCCTCGTTCGCGCATCCCTCCTCCCTGGGAGGAGTGATCTGGTCGCCATCCGCGTGGAAGGCGAGTCGATGGTTCCCTTCCTTCAGCCCGGGGCCGTCGTGGCCATCGACAGGGAGGACAAACGGATCGAGCCAGCGGGGATCTACGCCGTCCGCCTGAAAGAGGGCGGCGTCACTGTGAAGCGGGTGAGGTGGCTAGACAGAGTCCGGGCACTGCTCTTGACTCCGGCGAAAATCGAGGAGCCTGAGCAGACCATCCAGCTCGCAGCTGGCGAAATCCCCGAGGACTATATTGTCGGCCGCATCGTCTGGGCTCACCAGCCGTTTGTATAGGGGGAGAACGGCGCCATCGGAGAAACCCGAAAGCGAGTCGAAGAGGATTCCCCCGTGACTTCAGGCTTCCGGTTGGGCGACCTTTTGGGCAACCCCTTGCAAAGAAAAAGGGGCCGTCTTTCGCCAGCCCCTTGAATTTTCTGGTCGGGGCGAGAGGATTTGAACCTCCGACCTCCTACTCCCGAAGCAGGCGCGCTACCAGGCTGCGCTACGCCCCGACTTCACTCCTCCTTCCAACCGTGCTCCCCAATGAGGGGCACGAACACGCACCTCTCCATCACCTCCCAGCGCAGGCCCTCCCTGCCCCGCCGGACACGGGAGAGCTGCTGGCCCTCGGGCGGGCCGACCGGCATCACAAGGCGCCCCCCGACCGCGAGCTGCTCCAGCAGGGGAGGCGGCGTCCGGGGGGCGGAAGCGCCCACGATGATGGCGTCGAAGGGAGCCTCGTCCGCCCAGCCGTAGGTCCCGTCGGCCACCCGGAGCACCACGTTGCGGTAACCCAGGGCCTCCAGCCGCCTGAGGGCCCGCTCGGCCAGGGCGCCGATCCGCTCCACAGCGAACACACGGCCCGCGAGCTCGGCCAGCACCGCCGTCTGGTAACCCGAGCCGCTCCCTATTTCCAAGACCTTCTCCTCTCCCTTGAGCTCCAGGGCCTGGCACATGAGGGCCACGATGTAGGGCTGTGAGATGGTCTGCTTCTCCCCGATGGGGAGCGGGTGGTCCCCGTAGGCGCGGTGCTGAAAAACCTCCGGGACGAACAGATGCCGGGGGACCTTCTGCATGGCGGCCAGCACCCGCCCGTCCGTGATGCCCCGCGACGCAAGCTGCTCGCGGACCATCGCCTGGCGCCTCTCCGCGAACCGATCCTCGGCAACCGCGGGGCCCCCGTCTTTCCCGTCCCAGCCGAGATTCAGGCCTCGAAATCCCAGCGCGCCAACTCCTTCCGGGCGGTGTGGTCCGTCATGTCCAGCCGGAGGGGAGTGACCGAGATCTCCCCCCGGCTCACGGCGCAGAAGTCGGTGCCCTCTTCCGGGACAAAGCCGAGCTCGTCTCCCCCGATCCAATAGTATTGACGTCCCCGGGGATCCACGCTCTCGACGATGGCGTCCCCGTAGATGCGTTTCCCTTGGCGCGTCACGCGCACTCCCCGGCACTCGGAGCGAGGGATGTTGGGGACGTTCACGTTCAGCAGGATGCCCGGCGGGAGCCCCTTCTCCACCACCCGGCGCGCCACCAACTGGCTGAACCAAGCGGCCAGCGCGTAGTCGAATCCGTCCCGCGCGTCCAGGGAGATGGCGACCGAGGGGATCCCCAGGAGCGTCCCCTCCATGGCCGCCGACACCGTACCCGAATACGTGACGTCGTCCCCCATGTTGGCCCCCTTGTTGATCCCCGTCAGGAGGATCTGGGGCCGCCACTCCCGCATGAGCCCGTTCACCGCCAGGTTGACGCAATCGGTGGGGGTGCCGTCCACCGCGAACCAGCGCTCCGCCAGCTTCTCCACCCGGAGCGGGCGGTGGAGGCTCAGGGAGTGACTGGCGGTACTCCGCTCCCGATCCGGGGCGACCACCCACACCTCCCCCACCCCCGCCGCCGCGTCGTGAAGAGCCTTTAGACCCTCCGAGCGGATGCCGTCGTCGTTGGAGATCAGGATGCGCACCATGCGGCGCTCGAAGGCGGGCTCAAAGGCAATGACTCCACGAAATCCACTGGCAATTATAGGGATTACCCTCCCAGGCCGTCAACTGCTTTCGCCTCCCGCCGGAGGCGAAGGCGCCAGCGGGTGATGGCAACACTCTCGTTCCCCCTGGCCATAGCTCCCTCCCGCAGGTCCTCGGTCTTGAGAGGGGCCTGTCTTCATTCCGCTATCGGCATGCCGGTGCGCTATCTGAAGGGGTTTTTCGGGGGTGGGGCGGTCGGGCTTTGATAAGTAAAACCAATCTGATAGGTGGTTCCCCCCCCTGTCGGCTGCGGTTGCAGGCTGGCATCAACCTCGACCGCCTGCCGGCTTGCCACCGCGCCGAAATCTCAGAGCACGAGCGCGGCCGCCTCCATGGCGCCCCGGGCCAATCCCGCGCATTGACCTGGGAGGATTTCTCCGCCTAGACTAGAGAAGAGCCTTGAGTCTCCCAGGCCCGCGGGAGACAAGACTTTGCACTTGCCTCTCGATACAGGCCCAAGGTTTTGAGCGTGGAGGGTGGAACTGCCCATGTGGACTGAGGCCAAGGGAAAGAAGAAGCGCATCGGCGATTACAGGCTTCGCCGCGTGAGAGCCCATCTGGACAGCGGGAAGTTTGAGACGGAAGAGCTTCCGTGCACGGACGTGGAGGACTTCCTGGGGGGCATCGCGCGCTCGTTCAAGCAACTGGGCGGCTACCGCGTGCGCGAGGCATACGACCCGGCGGCTCCGCTCATCATGAACCTGGGCAACCTCTCGGGGACAGACGCGATGACGGGCCTCCGGGTCTTCTTTTCGGCCTACAGCCCCTTGAAGGTGGCCAACAACGGCATGCCCCTAGCCATGTGGTCGGCCGCTTCGGGCAAGTTCGGCACAAAGCTCGCCGCGGCCGGGGTGGACGAGATGATCTTCCTGGGCCGCGCCCCGAAGCCGGTCTACCTGGTCATTCGCAGCGAAGGCGGCCGTCCCACCTGTGCCCTGGAGGACGCAACCCACCTCTTGGGCAAAACCACCCACGAGAAGATCGTGTGGCTTGCGGAGCGCTACCCCGACGCGCATTTCTGCGCGGTGGGTCCCTCGGGGGAGAACTGGCAGACGGTCCGCTACGCGGGGATCGCCTGCAGCACAGTGAACCAGCTCCGGTCCAAGCACAACAAGCCCCGCTTCGCCGGCCGGGGCGGCATGGGGGGGATCATGGGGTCCAAAAACCTCCTCGCCCTCGTGGCCCAGGCCCCCGACCGGAAGGGTGGCCAGCTCACCCCCAAGCTGGTGGAGGTGAATAAGGAGATCGCCCGGGGGGAAGGCTCCCGGAACTACCGCGAC
>JBHIBR010000207.1:0-4207 GCA_046759145.1 Nitrospinota bacterium
AACCCGGTCGCATCGGGGTTTCTCTTTTTCGAAGTCCGCTTCTATGCCTCCCCCGATGAGCTGCTCTTCGGTGAAGGCGGTCATGGAGAGCACCCGCGCGCCCGCCGCGAGGGCCTCCTTGGTCGCCGCCGAGTGGGCGATGGCCTTGCTGACGGGGAGGAGCACCACGTCGGCCGCCTTCATGGCCGCCGCCACGGCGGCCGGAGGCTCGGCGTTGTCGATGGGCCGCGGCTCCATGGCCGCCACCATTGTCTCGGCCCCTGCCGCATGCCCTGCGGCGGCGAGCACCCGGGCGATCGCCACCCGCTCGAAGTCAGTCACGATGAGGAGCCTCTCTCCCGGCCGGAGGCGGGCGCACGTTTCGACCACCTTGCGCGCCCCCGCCCCCATGAGCACCTCGCGCACGGACCCCTTCCCCCTAGAGGCGGTAGCCGTACACCTCCCGGGCGGTCTCGGGCGTCACCATCCCCTCCTCCAGGTCCGCGAGGATGAGGGAAGGGTCCCGCTCCCGGGGTTCTCCGAAGCCACCCCCGCCGGGCACCTCGAGGACGAGCCGGTCGCCCTCCCGCAGGAGGTAGGTCTTCTTGGGGTTGATCTCTTCCCCGTTGAGCGTGATGCTGCCCCGCCGGCCAGCGCGGCCCCCCACCAGGCCGAAAGCGGGGCTGCGGGTGCGGTCGGCGAGGAAGGTGAGCGTGACGGGCTCATCCGCCGTACATCGCAGCGCCACCCGCTGGCTGTTCCCCCCGCGGAAGCGGCCTGCGCCGCCCGAGTCGGGGATGATCTCCTTACACTCGAAGAGCTGGGGGGCTGTGTTCTCGATGACCTCGATGGAGGTGTTGGAGACGTTGCTGGGGAAAGACAGGCAGCTGCCCCCGTCGGAGTGGGCCGTGGCCCCCTGGCCGCCGTTGAGGAACCAGTTGTTGGCAAAACGCTCGCCGTACTTGTCCACCCCGGTGGTGGTCACCGCCCAGATGGGGGAGCCGCTGGCGGCCTGGACCTTCTCGGGAATGGCCTGGGCGAGGGCGCCGAAGACGGCGGGCACGCAGTAGTGCCCCACCATGGCCCGGGCGTTCACGGCGGCGGGGAAGCGGGGGTTCAGGAGGCAGCCCTCGGGGGCGCTGACCCGGATGGGGCGGAAGCAGCCCTCGTTGTTGGGCAGCGTCGGCTCCAGGGCGCATTTGATGGGGAAGACCGTGTAGGCGTAGGCGTAGTTCGGCACCACGTTCAGGGCCCGGTCCACCTGGGGGGAGGTGCCCGTGTAGTCCACCAGGATGTCGCTCCCCCGGACGCTCACCCGCACCTGGAGGGTGAGGTCCTCCTCGAAGCCGTCCATGGTGAGCCGACAGTCGTAGTCCCCGTCGGGGACCTCGGCGATGGCCGCCCGCATGGCATCCTCAGACCGAAGGTGGATGGCCTTCGCGAGGCCCCGCAGGTCCTCGAGCCCGTGTTCCTCCATGAGCTCCACGATGCGCCGCGCCCCCAGCTCGGCGGCCCCCACCTGGGCCAGGATGTCGCCCTCCACCTGGTCGGGGACGCGCACGTTGTGGCGGATGATCGTGCGGATCTCCTCGTTCACTCGTCCCCCGGAGATGTACTTGCAGGGCATGAGGCGGAGCCCCTCTTCGAAGAGCTCCCGCACGTCGGGCGCCCGGAGCTTCCCCCCGATGTCGACTACGTGGCTGATGACCCCCATGAAAGCCACCAGGCGGCCCCGGCAGAAGACCGGGTAGGCGGAGGTGATGTCGGGGAGGTGTCCCGTGCCGATCCAGGGGTCGTTGGTGAACACAAGGTCCCCCGGCCGCCAGCTCTCGGCGGGGAACTGCCGCAGGAAGTGCTTCATGGTCCGGGGGAGGGTGCCGATGAAGCTCGGGATGCTGGAAGTGAGCTGGGCCAGGGAGTTCCCCTCGCGGTCGAGGAGCACGCAGCCGAAGTCGTGGGATTCCCGCACCGTGGTGGAAAAGCTGGTCCGCACGATGGAGATGCCCGCCTCGTCCACGATGGAGATGAGCCGGCTCCAGAGCACCTCCAGGGTGATGGGGTCAAAGCCGGTCTCCGCGCTCATCCCCCGGCCTCCTCCCGCTCGATGATGAGGTTGCCGTTCTCCTCCACGGAGAAGCGCGCCCGGGGGCCGACGATGGCGGTAGACTCCCTCTCCTCCACCACCGCCGGGCCCTCGTAGCTCCGACCAGGCCGCAGGCGGTAGCGGTCGTACACCGCCACCTCCACCATCCCGTCCTCCTCGGGGAGGTAGATGGGCCGCCTCCCCTTGAGGGGATCCCCCGCGAGGCCGGAGGTGGGGGCGAGCCGCACGGCCGCGGCCTGGGCGCTCGCGAAGAGACGCCAGTTGTAGACCTCGAGCTTCACCTCCCCCACCGTGCGGCCGAAGAAGCGGGTGTACTCCCTCTTGAAGGCCTCTTCGACCTGGCGGGCGCTCTCCAGGGTGAGCCGACCGAGGGGGACGGGGACGGGGATCTGGAAGCCTTGGCCCACGTAGCACATGTCCACCACCCGGCTGAAGCGCACCCCCTCGGGGTCCACCCCCGCCCCCGCCCCCGCCCCCGCCAGCAGCGCCCGGGCCTCCCCCTCGCGTCGGCGGTAGAGGGCGTCGAGGCGCTCCCAGTCCACCTCCGCGAGCCGGACAACGTAGGAGTCCACCGAGTCGGTCCGGAAGGGGACCACCAGGAGGCCCACCGCCGAGGCCACCCCCGCCGAGGGGGGACATAGGATGCGGGGGATGCGGACCTTCTCCGCCAGGCGGAAGGCGTGCACCGGGCCCGCCCCGCCCGTGGCCACCAGGGTGAAGCGGCGGGGGTCCTTCCCCTTCTCGGTGACGTGGATGCGCACGGCCGAGGCCATGTTCTCGTTCACGATGTTGTGCACCCCCCAGGCGGCCCGCACGAGGTCCCCGCCCAGGCCTCCAGCAAGCAGCCGCCCGAAGGCCTCCCGGGCGCGGTCGGGGTAGATGGCCATCTTGCCCCCCAGGAAGTAGTCGGGGTTCAGGTAGCCCAAGAGGAGGTCCGCGTCAGTGACGGTGGGCTCGCTCCCCCCCAGGCCGTAGCAAGCCGGCCCGGGGTCGGCGCCCGCGCTCTCGGGGCCCACCTTGAGGAGGCCCATCCTGTCCAGGCGGGCGATGCTCCCCCCACCGGCCCCCAGCTCGATGAGGTCGATGGCGGGCACCTGGATGGGGAGGCCGCTGCCCTTGCGGTAGCGCTGCACGCGGGCCACCTCGAAGGTGTAGGTGATGTGGGGCTCCCCCTCCTCCACGAGGCACAGCTTGGCCGTCGTACCCCCCATGTCGAAGGCCAGCACGTTGCCCTCGCCCGCGAGACCGCCGAAGAAGGAGGCGGCGATCACCCCCGCCGCGGGGCCGCTCTCAAGCGTGCGCACCGGATGCGCGGCCGCGGTGGCTGCAGCCGTGATGCCACCGTTGCTGGCCATGAGGTAGAGGGGGACGCCGTCGAGGTTCTCCTCCATCTTCCGCAGGTAGCGCCCCACGAGGGGCTTCACGTAGGCATTGGCCAGGGTGGTTGAGGTACGTTCGTACTCGCGGATCTCGCGGGAGATCTCGGAAGAAATGCTGACCGAGAGGGAGGGGAACTCCCGCAGCGCCAGTTCCCGGACCCTCTCCTCGTGGGCGGGGTTACGGAAGGCGTGAAGGAAACACACAGCGAGGGTCTCGGCCCCCTTCTCGACGAGCTCCCTCACCGCCCGGCGCGCCTCCTCCTCGTCCAGAGGGATGAGGACGTTGCCCTCGGCGTCCACCCGCTCGGTCACCTCCCGCCGCAAAGGGCCCGGGACGAGGGGGGTGGGGAACTCGTAGGTGAGGGAGTACATCTCGTAGCGGCGCTCGCGGCCGATGCGGACTACGTCGCGGAAGCCCCGCGTGGTGAGGAGGCCTGTGCGGGCTCCCTTGCGCTCGATGATGGCATTGGTGGCGAGCGTGGTGGCGTGGACCACCCGGGCGCACCGGGAGAGGGCGAGCCCCCTGCGGGAGAGGAGCTCCCGCAGCCCCGCCAGGGCCCCCTCGGAGGGGTCCCGGGGGGTGGTGAGGTATTTGCCCGCTTCGATCTCCCCCGCCTCGGCATCGGTGATGACGATGTCGGTGAAGGTCCCGCCAATATCCAGCCCTATGCTGTAACGCCCGCTGGTCGCCATGCCCCCACCTTCTCGCGCACCCGTCCCCACAGCTCGCCGGGGCGTAGCCCCT
>JBHIBR010000208.1:0-4202 GCA_046759145.1 Nitrospinota bacterium
TCGCCCGGGTGGTGGACGGATTCGAGGATAGCGACAAATCCGGGCGCTTCAACGGGAAGCCCGCCGCCCTCATCGTCATCTTCAAGACCGAAGACGAAGATGCGCTGGGAATCGCCGAGAAGGTGCGCAATTACGTCAGGGAGAAGCGGCTCCGGATTCCCCTGGGAATGCATCTCACCCACTGGGCGGACCTCTCCCGGCTCATCCAGGACCGGCTCGACCTCCTGCTGCGGAACGGGCGGATCGGTCTTCTGCTCGTCTTCCTTTCGCTGTGGTTGTTCCTGAACGTGCGCCTCTCCTTCTGGGTGGCGTTGGGGCTGCCGGTGGCGTTGATGGCGGCGCTCGGCTTCGTCGCCTTCAGCGGCGGCACCCTGAACATGCTCACCCTGTTCGCCTTCATCATGGTGCTCGGCATCCTGGTGGACGACGCGATCGTTGTGGCCGAGAACATCTACACCCACGTGAGGCGCGGGGAGGGCTTCCTCACGGCCGCCGTCGAGGGCTGCGCGGAGGTGGCCCTGCCCGTCATCGGGACGGTCACCACCACCATCGTCGCCTTCGTGCCCCTCTTGTTCGTGGAGGGGATGATCGGAAAGTTCATGGCCATCCTGCCCGTGGCCATCATCGCGGCCCTGACCGCCTCGCTGATCGAGTCCCTCTTCATCCTCCCCTCCCACCTGGCCCACTGGCTGCGGCCTCCCCGGGAGGGGACCCGAGGGGCCCGCGCCCGGGCGCGCATCGAGGGAGCCCTGGAGTGGTGGATCCGCCGCGTCTACGCCCCTTCGCTGCGCTTCTGCCTCGAGGCCCGCTACCTTGTGCTGGCATCGGCGATCGCCCTGTTCGCCGTGACGCTCGGCTTCGCCATCGGGGGACACGCCCGCTTCCTCTTCTTCCCCAAGTTCGACTCCGATTGGGTGGAGGCGAAGCTCCTCTTCCCCCAAGGGAGCCCGGTCGAACAGACCGCCGAGGCCGCCCGCCGGGTGGAGCGGGCCGCGATGGCGCTGGAGGAGGATTTCCGCTCCAAGACCGGCGAGCCCATCGTCAAGCATGTGTTCACGGTTTTGGGGGAGCACGTTGAAGGCGTGCAGAGTACGGCGGAAGGGAGCCATGCCGCCCAGGTCATTGTAGAGCTGCTTCCCTCCGAGCGCCGCGGCATCGCCAGCGCGGACATCGTCAACCGGTGGCGGGAGCGGACGGGCCCGATCCCCGACGCCATCAGCTTGAGCTTCGGAGGGGCCGGGGCCCGCCCCCCCGGCGGGAAGCCCATCGGGGTGCGCTTCGCGGGCGATGACGTCGCCACCCTCCGCCGGGCGGCGGAAGCCCTAAAGGACGAGCTAAGGAAATATCCTGGCGTGCACGATGTCGAGGATGACTTCCGCCTGGGGAAGCTCGAGCTCCAGGCGGCGCTGAAGCCCCAGGCGCGGGTGCTGGGCGTGAGCCTCCAGGACCTCGCCTTTCAGCTGCGCGCCCGCTTTTTCGGCCTCGAGGCCCTCCGCGTGCAACGGGGCCGGGAGGACGTGAAGGTGAAGGTCCGCTATCCGCCCGAGGAGCGGCGCGCGCTCGGGGCCGTGGAGAACGTGCGCATCCGCACGGCCTCGGGGGCGGAGATCCCCTTCTACGAGGTCGCCGACGTGAGGACCTCGCGCGGCCTCGCCGAGATCAAGCGCGTCGACCGCAAGCGCGTGGTCAGTGTCACGGCGGAGGTGGATGCGGCGCGGGCGAACCCGACCGAGGTTTTGAACGACTTGCGGCGCGGGTTTTTCCCGGACCTGATGCGGCGGTTCCCCGGCGTCCGCCTCCGCTTCGAGGGACAGGCCGAGGAGACGCGGGAGTCGGTCGGGAGCCTCTTCCGCGGGTTCACCATCGCCGCCGTGGTCATCTACGGCATCCTCGCCACCCTCTTCCGGAGCTACTTCCAGCCCCTCGTCGTCATGAGCGCCATCCCCTTCGGGATCGTGGGCGCGGTCTGGGGGCACATCATCATGGGCTTCGACATCTCGATCATGAGCCTGATGGGGATCGTCGCCCTCTCGGGGGTGGTGGTGAACGATTCGCTCATCCTCCTGGACTTCGTGAACCGCTTCGTCGCCGGCGGGATGCGGGTGGAGGAGGCGCTCAGGACGGCCGGGACCTCCCGACTCCGGCCCATCGTCTTGACCACCCTGACCACGGTGGCCGGGCTCGGGCCCATGCTCCTCGAGCGGAGCTTCCAGGCGCAGTTCCTCATCCCCATGGCGGTGAGCCTGTGCTTCGGCCTGGTCTTTGCGACGGGCATCACGCTCGTCCTCGTCCCGGTCATTTCGTTGATCGGAAACGACATCGCCCGCCTCTGGCGGCGGTTCTGGACGGGAAGCTGGCCGAGCCGGGAAGAGGTGGACGTCCACTCCCCCCGCGCGGGGCACCTGGCGCCGTGACGAAGCGCGCGCCAGCCCGGCTTTTCCCGGCCCTGGGGGCCCCTTGGCGAGTGGGCAGCCCGCCCCGTCCGGCAAAAGGTGCCTCGCCAGTTGAAATCCCCTCGCCTCTTGAGTGAGTGCCAGCAAGGTTACCATCGGGCTTCTGGGCGATCAAACCCCTTGGTGCTCCGGTTTCCGAGTTCCTGCGAGAAGCATGACTCCTCCCAAGGACCCGTAGGACTGGGTCAAGTACCCCTGCGAGCGCGTTGCCAGGGGACCGCCGTGACCGCAAAATTGGGGGGTGACATAGGGCCTGCGCCGGGGAAGGGAAGATGTCGGAACCGCTCACGATATTCACGGTCGGGCACTCGACCCGCCCGATCGAATCATTCCTCGCAGTTCTAAAGGCACATGGGGTCGATTGTCTCGTGGATATTCGCTCCTACCCCCAGTCCCGCCGGCACCCTCATTTCGGGCAGGACGCCTTGAAGGCCTCCCTGGCCTCGGCGGGAGTCCGCTATCTTTGGAAGAAGCAGCTCGGGGGAAGGCGACGTTTGAGCACTCCGGAGGGTGGGGGCGCTGGAGGGGATTGCGTCCACAGCAAGAAGGCCTCCGGAGCTTCTCTCCATTCGGGAATCCGCGCCAAGGCTTTTCGGGCCTATATCGAACATCTGGCGACCCGGGAGGCCTCGGAGGCCACCGACCAGATCCTCGCCCTGGCCCGGACCTGCCGAGTGGCACTCATGTGCGCTGAGAAAAATTACCGCCGGTGCCACCGCCAGTTCTTGGCCGACCGGCTGAAATCGCTCGGGGTGAAAGTCCTGCACATCGAGGATGAAGGGCCCCCCGAGGAGCACATCGACCATCCCCTCCTTCTGATCCGGGAGGGGAACCTCCTCTATCCTTCCAAGGAAGTCGAGCTCCCTCCAGGCTCTGGCGCGCTCTGAAGACGGATGGCCTCAAGGGCTCCCCCTGGCGGTCGGGGCGAGCTTCAAACTCCTTGACCGGATGGGAAGGTGCTCTCCCCAATCCGGGATGAGCTCGGCGAAGCGGATAACGGTCACGGGTGCGACTCGCCTCTGGGCTCCAGCCATGGGAGGGGGTAAGCGTCCTCCCCATATCGGGGCCGCCCCAAAAGGGACCGATGGCGTTACGTTAGAAAATCCCTCCCCTTGGGAGGGAGTTTCCCCTCGGCGGCGGCGCCGATGAGGGCGCGGACGAGGGCCGCCATGGCCTCCAGGTCGGATTCCACGAACATTTCCACCGGGCTGTGGGCATAGCGGCGGGGCAGGTTGATGTTGGCCGTGGGAAGCCCCCCGGGGCGGGACCGGCTGAGCTCCGCGGCGTCCGTGAAGGTGCCCACGAACACGTCCTCCTGCAGGGGAACGCCCGCCGCCTTCGCCGCCCCACGCACGAAGGCGACCATTCCTTGCGGGGCGATGCTGCCGAGCAAACTCTCCGGAATGCCTCGCTCGTGGTCGTACCTCCGCAGGACGGGCCCTCCGCCCAGGCGGGCGCCCAGGGCGCCGGAGACCCCCTCTGGGCCTTCGACCGAAACGGTATCGAGGACGATGGCGGCTTCTGGAGGGGGACCCCCGCAGGTCGTCTCCACCGAGAGGACCGAAGCCCCCCGGGACCCGACCTCTTCCTGAACGCAGAAGGCGGCGGTGAGGGTGAGCCTCCCCGCCAAGGCCGCCGCGCACAGGAAGGCCTCCACGCACAGGGCGCAGCCCGAGCGGTTGTCCACCGCTTTGGACTTCCATGCGCCCCCGCCGAGGGGCTCGAAGGCCCCGACGAAGACGCCGGGCG
>JBHIBR010000209.1:0-4197 GCA_046759145.1 Nitrospinota bacterium
CAAGTTCCGAAAGGTCCGCCAAGCGGTACTCCTCCAGCAGCTCCCTCAGGCGCCGCTCGGCCAGCCGGCTGGCCGCCGCCTGGGCCAGGATGTCCCCCTCCACCTGCTCCGGCAAGCGGAGGTTGGCCCGGAGGAGGCGGCGGACCTCCTCGCTGGGCTCCCCTCCGGAGAGGAACTTGCAGGGTGGGATCCGCAGTCCCTCCTCGAAGAGCTCCCGCGCCTCGGGGGAGGGGAGCCTGCCCCCCATGTCCACCACATGGCTTGCGACGCCGCAGAAGGCGACCAGGCGACCCTTGTAGAAGAGGGGGTTGAGCGAGCTCACATCCGCCAGGTGGCCGGCCCCGATCCAGGGGTCGTTGGTCAACAGCATGTCCCCCGGCCGCAGACCCCTGGCCGGGAACTCCTTGAGCAGCCGCTTCGCCGTGAGGGGGAGGGTGCCGGTGAAGCCCGCAGGAGCCAGGCTCGATTGGGCCACCAGGTTTCCGCCCGGGTCCAGGAGGACGCAGCCGAAGTCGTTGCCCTCCCGGACGGTGGTGGAGAAGGAAGCCCGCACCACCGAGGCGGCCGCCTCGTCGGCGATGGCCGCGAGCCTGCTCCAGAGCACGTCGAGGGTGAGGGGGTCAAAACTCTTGCGGGCCACGGGCGGCGCTCCCTCAGAGGTCCACGATGAGGTTGGAGCGTTTGTCAAGTTGGAAAGCGGACTTGGAGCCGATGACCGTGGTGGTCCTGGGCTCCTCCACCAGGGCGGGCCCCCGGAGGCGCTGGCCCGGGCGCAGGAGATGGCGCTCGTGGACGCTCACCTTCCGGTGGCCTTTGAACTCGGGCAGGTAAATCCGCCGCACCTCCTCCTGCGGGGAGCGTCTGCTCCCCTTCGGCCCGCCGGGCTGGCGGAAGCGGAAGCTCCCCTCCGGCCGGGGACCGAGGGCCGTGAGGCGCCAGCTGTAGGCGGCCAGGTCGAGCCCGTCCACCGTCCTGCCGTAGGTCTCTCTGTAGATCTGGCGGAAGCTCTCCTCGATGGCGGAAAGCTGCCCCGCGCCCAGCTTCCCCGGCGGGAGGGGGACCGGCAACGGGTGGCCCTGCCCCTGGTAGGAGACCTCGGCCAAGCGGCGGATCTTGATCTCCTTGTCCCGGACCCCAGCCTGCCGCAGCAGCGCCCGCGCCTCCTTCTCCCGTTCCGAGAGGATCCGGTTCAGGGAGGCGAAGTCGAGCTCGGGCAGGAGGCTCACGTAGCAGTCCACCGAATCCACCCGGAAGGGCGCCGCCAGCATGCCCAGGGCGGAGGCGAAGGCGGCCGCGGGGGGGACCACCAGCCGGCGGATCCCGACCTTCCGCGCCACGCGGAAGGCGTGCACCGGCCCGGCTCCACCCATCGCGAGGAGCACGAACTTCTGCGGGTCCTTCCCGCGCTCGGCGAGGTGGACCCGGATGGCGGAGGCCATGGCCTCGTTGGCCGCCTCGTGGACCGCCCAGGCGGCCTCCGCTTCCCCCATCCGCAATGGCTCGGCCACTCCCCTGCGGATGGCCTGGGCCGCAGCCTCCGGGGAGACCTCCATCTCCTCCCCCAGAAGGTTGCGGGGGCGGAGGAAGCCCAGGAGGAGGTTGGCGTCGGTGAGGGTGGGCTCCTCGCCTCCCATGCAGTAGCAGGCGGGCCCAGGGGAAGCGCCCTGGCTCTCGGGTCCCACCCGGAGGAAGCCCGACTCCACCCGGGCGATGCTCCCGCCCCCTCCCCCGGTGGCCAGCAGGTCCACCGAGGGCGCCAGGATGGGCGTCCCGCTCCCCCGCTTGAGGGGCTGCGCCCGGGCCACCTCGGAGCGCGGCACCACGGGCAGCTCTCCCCCTTCGATGAGGCAGGCGGTGGCCGCCGTCCCCCCCATTTCGAAGGAGAGGACGCGCTCGAAGCCCGCCAGCCGGCCGAAGTGCGCGGCGGCGAGGCCCCCCCCGGCGGCGCTGGCGGCAAGCATCCGCACCGGAGCCTTCGCCCCCGCCCGGGCGCTCGCGAGCCCTCCGTGGGAGAAGAGGGCGGAGAGAGGTATCGGGTGCAGGTTCTCCTCCAGGTCCTGCATGTATCCCTCCACCCGGGGGCGCACGTAGGCGTTGACCACCACGGAGGTGGTCCGCTCGTATTCCCGGATCTCGGGGCACACGCGGGAGGAGACGCTCACCGAGATGTTGGGGAAGGCCTCCGCGAGCACCTCCTCGACGGCGAGCTCGTGGTCGGGGTTGAGGTAGGAGTGGAGGAGGCACACCGCGATGCTCTCCACCCCGCGATCGGCGAGTTCTTGGGTGACCACCCGGACCTCCTGGCCATTGATGGGCTGGAGCACATCGCCCCGGGAGGAGATGCGCTCGGTGAGCTCCTGCCGCAAGGGGCCCGGGACGAGCGGAGGGGGGAGCTCGGGGCTCAGCTCGTAGGGGTCATAGCGGAGCTCCCGGCCGGTGAGGAGGATGTCCCGGAATCCCTTGGTGATGAGGAGGCCGGTGCGGGCCCCGCGGCGCTCGAGCAGGGCGTCTAAGGCGAGGCTTGTGGAGTGGACCACGCGCCCCACGTCCCGGAGGCGAAGGCCGTTCTCCTCCAGGAGCTTCCTCAATCCGGCCATGGCGCCGATGGAGGGATCGTCGAGCGTCGTGAGGAGCTTGTCGCAGTAAATGGCCCCTGTCCGGGCGTTGAGCAAGACGATGGCGGTAAAGGTGCCCCCGATGTCGGTGGCGGCTACGAGGGGGTTGCGCTGCCTGCGGCCGGGGGCGACCATCGGGCTCTTAGGAAAGGTTTCAGTTCCCCGAATCGGCGGGAAAGAATTTCGAAAATCTATCCATTAAGACCAAGGGGCTACCCCCGCCCGCACCAGAAAAGCAACTACAAATTCTGCCAGCTTCTTGCTTAATTGTCAAGGAATTGTTCGCTTATGGGGAAGAGGCTCCCCCCGGTCGAAGGCGGGCAATTTTAATTAAGGGAATAATTTCAAAGTCTTGCCAATATATGGGGGCAAAATCCCCCAATAGGTGGATATAATAATATCATTCTAAAATTATACAATATAAAAATAGTATTCTTGTGGGGAGCTAACCTCTCGAAGAGGCGGATTGCGTCTACCTTCCTCCCATCGCCTCGTAAGCCCTCACCACGGCCGCCACGTCCTCCTTGCCCCGGCCGAGGGTCGCCGTTGCCACGAAGAGCTTCTGTGCAGCCGCCGTCAGCGGAGAATGGATCTTCCGCCCCCTCTCCCCCGATGCCAGTCGCCTGTTCGGGGGAGAGGGCGTGTGGTAGATTGTGCGCGTTTTCGGGGCAGCATTCCAGGGCGTGCGCGGCGTCGTGTGGGCGGGTGTGGGCGGCATCCCAGAGGGAGCCATAATGCTCCGGATCGTCGAGTTCCTCTTCCTGCTGGCCATCGGGACGTGGGTGGGGACCATCATCTTTTTCTCCTTCTTCGCCGCTCCGGCGCTGTTTGCCGGCCTGGACCGGGAGCTCGCCGGCAGGGCGGTGACGCTGATTTTCCCCCGCTACTACTGGCTGGGGAGCGCCTGTGGCGCAGTCGCGCTCGCGGCCGGGGTGTGGCTCGGGATGAGGCGGGGGGCCTGGCCGGCAGGCTTGGTGATTCAGCTCTTGCTGCTCGCGGTCATGCTGGGGGGGAACCTCTATGCTGGTTTGAACCTTCAGGGCCGGGTGCACGAAGCCAAGGTGCGCGTGGAGGCGGCACAGCAGGAGGCAGAGCGGGCCGCTCACGAGGCGAGCTTCCGCCGGCTCCACCGCCTCTCGGTCCAGCTCAACGCCTCGGTGCTGGTCCTGGGGCTGGTGGTCAGCTTCCTGAGCGCTGTCGTGCTCAGGCTCTGAGGGAATCCGGCGGGAACGCTCTCTGTGGTTGCCCCAAGGTCTCTCCTCCTGGACTGCGACCCGGGGGTGGATGACGCACTGGCCATCGCCCTCGCGCTCGCCTCTCCCGAGGTGAAGCTAGAGGCCATCACCGTGGTAGCCGGAAACTGCGCGGTGGACCGGGCGACGGGGAATGCCCTCCGCGTGGTTGAGACCTGCCATGGCCTCGCCCCCTGGGAGGTCTCCCCCCTTCCCCCCGTCTACCGGGGAGCCTCTCGCCCACTCAGGGGAGGGGAGAAGGGGGGGGCGGGGGCGGGGGTGGGCGACGCCGAGTTCGTCCACGGACCCGGGGGCCTGGGGGGGGTCGGCGAGATGCGGGGGCTCGGGGG
>JBHIBR010000210.1:0-4172 GCA_046759145.1 Nitrospinota bacterium
CCAGGAACATCCGGGTGGTGAGCACCTGGAGGTCTCCCCGCAAGCCCTCGTGGAAATCCTCCTCCATGGTGGTGTTCGAGGAGGGAACGATGAGACCCACGCGGAAGGGATCGGCGTTTGGCCCGCTCGCGGCCTGCGTCATGGCGTCCTCCCTCCCTTCAGCCTATCCAGCGCCTAAGAATGGACCCTAAGAAACTGTCCGGCTTCACTAAATTGCGGATGATTTCCCAGAGACGCTCGATACGAGAGAAAAAAGCGGGAAGCTTCGCTCTCAAACGGCCCGTATCGATCTCCAATATTGCTCTCTCAGTGATAACCAGAGGCCAACGGAGGCGCGACTCTTCGTGTTGGGCACTACCCGCGGCTTGGACCAGCAAGCCACTTTCGACAAGGGTGCGAAGAGCGTCATAGCGCTCGCGGAGTGGGCGGTACTGGGCCGCTAGAACATCCCACTGAAGCAAATACAAAAAAGTGCCTGGAGTCATAGACCCCTTCTCGGCAATCAAAAAACGACCCAAGATGGCCAGCGCTTCCTCTTGTGAGATCGCAGGAAGTGAATTTTCCGTCTCGTACATGCCCCGGGGCCAGCCAGGGATCGTAGGGTCTGATTGGCGAAGACGAGACAGTTCCTTGGCAGCCACATAATAGACATGATCTGGATCAACAGAGCGGGACTTGGCAGATGCCGAGATCGCCTTCCACCAATCTGGGTGCGGGGCGGGCATCCGAAAAATGTCCCTTGCCGAACCCAGCCGTCCTTCCGCTTGAAGTTGTTCCAAAATCTCCTGGGCCTGAGGACTAAGTTGCCGCCTCATGCACTCATCACGCGGGGAAGAACCCCTCAGACCGCCCCCGCCGAGCCCCGGGCCCGAAGGGCTCCTCCGTTCCCCGCTTCCACCTCCGCCCGCGGCCGGCCGTCGCGCACGCGGCGCAAAAGCTCCGCCGCCCTCTCCACCAGGGGCGGCAAGGTGCGAGGGTCGAGGGAGCAGACGGCTACCCCCCTGTAGCGTCGGGAGAGGTTCGCAGCCACCCCGGGAAGGGTACGGTCGACCTTGTTGAACACCCGGAGGACGGGGACCTTGCCCAGCCCTATCTCCCCCAGAATTGACTCGACCGCGAGCAGTTGGGCCTCGCACTCCGGGTCGCTCGCGTCCACCACGTGGAGGAGGAGGTCCGCATCTTCCATCTCCTCCAGGGTCGCCCGGAAGGCCTCCAGCAGGTCGCGAGGAAGCTCCCGGATGAAGCCCACCGTGTCGGTGACGATCACCTCCTGGTCGCGGGGGAGGCGGAGCCTGCGGCTCGTGGGGTCGAGGGTGGCGAAGGGGCGCTCCTCCACGAACACGTTGCTCTCGGTCAGGGCGTTCAGGAGGGTGGACTTGCCGGCGTTGGTGTAGCCCACGATGGAGAGCACGGGCACGTCCCGCCGGCGCCGGAGCGCGCGGGCCTGGGCGCGCCGCTCGCGCAGCTCGCCGAGCTGCCGCTCGAGGCGGTGGATGCGCTCCCGCGCCCGGCGCCGGTCCACCTCCAGCTTCTGCTCCCCCGGCCCCCGTCCGCCGATCCCGCCCGCCAGCCGGCTCAGGGCTGTTCCCTTGTGGGTGAGGCGGGGCAGCATGTAGCGGAGTTGGGCGAGCTCGACCTGGAGCTGGCCCGCCCGACTGTGAGCCCGCTGGGCGAAGATGTCCAGGATGAGCTGGGTGCGGTCGATGACCTTGAGGTCGGTGAAGTCGGTGATGGCCTTGACTTGGGCGGGGGCGAGCTCCCCCTCGAAGAGGAGGATGTCCACCCCCTTCTGGAGGCAGCGGGCCAGGAGGTCCCCCAGCCTGCCCGGGCCCAACCAGTAGCGGGGGTGGGGCTTGGGCCGTCGCTGGACCACCACTTCGGCCACCACCAGGCCCGAGGAGGTCGCCAGGGTCTTGAGCTCCTCGATAGAGCTCTCCAGGTCGGGCCGGTCGCCCCGGTCGATGGCCACGAGGGCGGCGCGGTCTTTGCCCTCTTCTGCGGCCGGGGCCCGCCAGCTGCGGGCGAACTCCTCCTCCAGGGAGTGGACCAGGGCGAGGAAGTCGAGGTCCGCAAGGGAGAGGTGCGGGTAGTCGAGAAGGGCCCAGCGGCGGCCCTCAGCGTTCTCGGGAAGCAGGTGGGCGAGCTGCAATCGCCCCGGCAGGCCCGAGTCCTCCGCCGAGAGGGCAGCCATGGCGTCCAGCCGCAGGATGGCCAGGTCCGCCAGGTCTTCTTGGCTGAGGCGGCTACCGTCCAGATGGGTGTGGACGCACCGGAGCCCCCGCAGCCGGACCCCCGCACCGCGCGCGCGCTTGAGGTCGGGGATGACGACGTGCTTGGGGCCCCCCGCCACGACGTATTGGACGAAGCCGGCCCGGTCTACCAGCAGGGCGAGCTGGCGGCCGGTCTCTCGGGAGAGTTCGGCGAGGGCGCGGCCGAGCTCCAGGTGCAGCACCTGGTGGGGGGGGACCTTGCGGCGGTAGAGACGCTCGAGACGCCGCAGGTGGTACGGCTTGAGACCGGTGAGATTGCCGTAGAGCCTGGAAATAGCTTCCTCGCCCTCCGCAGAGGGGAAGCCCTCGGACCTCCCTGATCCTTTTTTAGCCCGCCCCGGCCTCCCCCGTCAAGGCCGACGGAGGGCGCGTTGACAAGCGAGAAGCGGATGGTCGATGCTCGCTGTTTGCGGTAGAGGCTGGCACCATGAGGGCCCCCGAGATGGTCAGCGCGCGCGAACAGAGACTCGCTCTCGCCCACGGAAGCCTCCGCAGGCTGCTCCGCCGGGGCGCCCGGGAGCACATCGTCAAAATGACCGAGAAGCTCCACCCGGCCGAGATCGCCCACGTCCTCCGACACCTGGAGACGGAGGAGAGGCGCGCCCTCTTCGGCTTCATCGAGGACCCGAGCGTGGCGAGCGAGGTGCTCAGCGAGTCCGACGCCGGGGTGTGCCAGGAGATCCTTGAGGCGCTCCCCGACGAGCGGGTGGCCCGCCTCTTCCACGAGATCTCGGCCGACGACCTGACGGACATCTTCGCCCTCCTGCCCGAGGAGCGGGCCAGGAAGGTGATGGAGCTGGTGCGGTGGACCCACGGGGATTCGGTGAAAAAGCTCCTCATGCACCCCCCGGACACGGCGGGCGGCATCATGACGCCCGACTTCGTGGGGCTGCCCCAGGAGATGTCGGTGGAGGACGCCATCGGGGAGGTCCGGAGAGCTTCCGAGGCCGAGATGGTGTTCTACATCTACGTCGTGGACCAGGGAGGGAGGCTGGTGGGGGTCATCTCCCTGCGGCAACTCCTGCTGGCCCCCCCCGGCCGGATGCTGCGGGACGTGATGACCCGCCCGGTGTGGAGCGTGCGGTCCGACACCGACCAGGAGGAGGTGGCGCGGCTTGTGGCCCGCTACAACATCCTGGCCATCCCCGTCGTGGACGAGGCCAACCGCCTGGTGGGCATCGTCACAGTGGACGACGTCATCGACGTCATCCGCGAAGAGGCCACCGAGGACATCCTGAAGATGGCGGGGACGGACGACAAGGAGATCACCTCCCGCTCCCTCCTGGAGTCAGTCCGCCTGCGCATGCCCTGGCTGCTGGTCACCTTGCTGGGCGGGGTGGTGGCCATGGAGCTCCTGAACCGCTTCTCCTCTTCCCTGGCCCGCTACTTCTTCCTGCCCGCCTTCATCCCGGCCATCATGGGCATGGGGGGCAACGTGGGCACCCAGTCGGCCACCATCGTGGTCCGGGGGCTGGCCACGGGCCGGCTCGACCCGAAGAACTGGGGACGCATCGTCTGGCGGGAGCTCCGGGTGGGGCTGGCGCTGGGGCTGTGCTACGGGGTGTTGCTCGGCCTGGTGGCCCAGATCCAGTTCGCCGAGGTCGCCACGCTGGGCCTGGCCGTGGGTCTCGCCCTGTGCTCGCAGATGACCACCTCGGCCGCGGTGGCGGCCCTGATGCCACTCGCCCTCCAGCGCTGGCACGTGGACCCGGCGGTGGCCACGGGACCTTTCGTGACCACCGGGGTGGACATCCTCGGCATCCTCATCTACTTCGGCATCGCCCTGCTGCTCCTGCCCTAGCGCCCTCTGGAGGGCTCCGCCCGTGCCCCACTCGGTGGAGCTTCGGGTCCGCTACGCCGAGACGGACCAGATGGGGGTGGTCCACCACGCGGTGTACTACG
>JBHIBR010000211.1:0-4139 GCA_046759145.1 Nitrospinota bacterium
CGGCCGCCGGCTGGCGGATGGGAGGGGGCGGCTCCGCCCCTGAAGGCAGGGGGAAGAGGGAAACCCGACAGGCCGCCGCGAGGGCGGCGCACAGACAAACCCAGGTGAATCTCGTCATCCCCCGCACCGCTCGAGTTTCACTCTGCCCCCCAGACGCTTGCGGTCTCATTTCTTGACCTCGCACCAGCTTGGGGCGAAGCTGGGGCCGCCCCGATCCGCCCTTGTGTCCCCAGCCCGATGGGGATAGATAATAAACAATATCCAGCCCGGCATCCCACAGCGCCGGAGGCCGCCCTGGGGGTGGGTCGGGGTGGAGGTCCATACAATGAAGGTCGCCCAGCTCGCCTCCGTCGGTCTGGCCGTCCCCCCCGCGGACGTGGGGGCGAACGAGCTCCTGCTCCACCTGGTCACCGAGGGGCTGGCCCGTCGGGGCCACCAGGTCACACTTTTCGCGGCCGGGGACTCGCGGGTGAGCACCTCGCTCGAGGCCATCATCCCCCGCTCCACGCGCGATACGCCCGGGATGACGATCTACCTCGAGAAGGAATACGAGGGGCGAAACGCCTGGAACCTCTACCGACGGGGGGATGAGTTCGATGTGATCCACGCCCATTGGCCCACCCTCGCCCCCTACTTCACCCCGTGGACCTCGACCCCCACGGTCATCACCTATGGTTACATCGAGCCCCACCTCCACGCTTTCTACCGCGCCCACTTCCCCCGCCTCCACCCGGTGTGCGTGAGCCGCGCGCAGGCGCGCATGCTGGGGGAGGAATCGCTGCCGGTCATCTACAACGGCGTCGACACAAGCTCCATCCCCTTCGGCGCCGAGTCCGAAGGCTTCGTCATCTATGCGGGCCGCATGGTGCCCAACAAGGGGGTCGCGGAGGCCATCGAGGTCGCCCGCAGGGCGGGGGAGAGGCTCCTCCTGGTCGGCCAGGAGGACCGCTACCTGCCCTGGTCGCGGGAGTATTTCGAAAGGGAGGTCAGGCTGCGGGTGGACGGCGAGCGGGTGCGTTGGGTCCCGGCGCTTCCGAACGCGGAGCTCATGAAGCTCTTCGGGCGCGCCAGGGCGTTTCTCTTTCCCGTACAGTGGGAAGAGCCCTTCGGGCTCACCGTGGTGGAGTCCATGGCGGCCGGCGCGCCTGTGGTGACCCTGCGCCGGGGCTCCATGCCCGAACTCGTTCGGGACGGCGAGACGGGATTCGTGCTGGATCGGGTGGAGGACATGGTGGAGGCGCTCCGGCGAGCGGCCGACCTGGACCGGAGGGCCTGCCGCCGCCGGGTGGAGGAGAATTTCAGCGCCGAGCGGATGGTGGAAGGCTACGAATCCTTCTACCGAAAGCTGATCTGAGGGGAAAAGACGTGACCCTCGAACGGATGCAGAGGGAGGAATCGCCCGAGCGGCTCCTCGAGCCGGGTTCCTTCTGGGCCACCCGGCTGGTGCTAGCGGCGGTGAAGCTCGACCTGTTCTCCCGCCTGGATGGCGCGGCGAGGTCTGTGGAGTCGCTCGCCCGCGAGCTGGGGTTGCACCCGCGAGGGCTGGCCCTCTTCCTGGACGCCCTCGCGTCCCTGGGGCTCCTGCGAAAGGAGGGAGAGAGCTACCAGAATGAGCCCATCGCGGCGCAGCAGCTGGTCCGGGGCCGGGAGGGCTTTGCAGGCCACCAGCTCTTGCTGGACGAGGAAGACTGGGGACGCTGGGTCCACCTGGAAGAGGCCCTGCGCCTGGGCGGCTCCCCCTTCGGCGATGACCCCCTTTACGGGGAAGCGGGTCGGCTGCGGAACCTCCTCCTTGGCCTCCACCGGGACGCGCAGGGGATCGCCCCCGCGCTCGCCCGGCGGCTGGAGCTAGAGGGCTGCCGGCGCCTGCTCGACCTGGGAGGGGGAGCCGGGAGCTACAGCGTGGCCTTCTGCCGGGAGCACCCGGAGCTCCGCTCCTGGCTCCTGGACTTGCCCGCGGCCATCGAAGTGGCGCGGGAAGTGGTGGGGAGGTCGGAGGTGGCCGACCGGGTGGAGTTCATTGCGGCCGATTTCTGCCGCGACCCCATCCCGGGTCGCTACGATGTGGTGTTCGCCTCCAACATCCTGCACGCCCGCGGCGAGGAGGAGAACCGAAGCCTCCTCCGGCGGGTCCGCGGGGTGCTGGAGGAGGGAGGCCGCCTCATCGTCCGGGAGCCCTTCCTGAGGGAGGACGGCGCCGCCCCTCCGTGGGCGGCCGTGTTCTCGGTGTACCTGCTGCTGCACACCCGGGCGGGCCGTTGCTACCGGACCCGGGAGGTGGCGGGCTGGCTGGAGGAGGTGGGTTTCCGCGAAGTCCGCGAGCTGGACCCCCTGGAGCTCCTCCAGGCCCGAGCCTGATGGAGTGCAAAGACCAAAAAGAAGGAGGGACGTCATGGCCCTGCTGAGCGAGCAGGAGATCCGCCAGAAGCTGGCGAAGCTGGAGGCCTGGGCGCTGGCGGGGTCACCCTCCACGAGGGGGCTTCTTCAGCCAGCCCACCAGGATGTCCTCCCCCTCCACCCGGACGCGGTAGGCGGAGACGCTGTGACCGCCCGGGTGGTCGGGGAGACCTGTGTCCACGCAGAAGGTCCACCCGTGCCACGGGCAGGCGACCACCCTGCCGGTGAGTTTGCCCTCGCTGAGAGGGCCCCCCATGTGGGGGCAGATGGCGTTGATGGCGTAGAATTCCCCCTCCACGTTGAAGAGGGCCATGGGCTTGTCGTGGGCCATCACTAGCTTGCCCCTCCCCGGTGGAATCTCGGATCGGGTCGCCACCTTCACAAAGGGCACGAAACGCTACCTCCCAGGTGAGAGAGTTCAGGAAAGGTACTCTTGGCACGCCCAGAAAAATATCACACTCTGCCAGGCGCGGGGAGCCGGAGGGGGCGCCGGCGAGACCCTTCGCTCGGCTCGACGGCTCGACTGAGCTCGCCGAAGTCTGAGCCCTCGGCCTGAGCTCGACTCGACTGAGCTCGTCGAAGTCGGGCCGAAGGCTCGCCGAAGTCGGTTCAGGGTGACCCCGTGGGTCATTCTCAGCGCAGCGAAGGATCTCTCCCCTTTCCCGCTTTCCCCAAGCCGGCAGGATGCCGGCGCTACTGGGCGCCGTCCGTAGCGCCGCCGTCTCGGCGGCAACCCGGGCCGGCAGGGATGCCGGCGCTACGGCAGGGGAAAGGTCTCATCGTAGATTAAGAAGGCGCTCTTTGCGGCGTTGTCGCGGGCCTGTTCGATGAGCTTTCGGACCCTCTCCGGGCGGCCGGGGGCCCTCCAGGCCGTCTGCCCCGCCTTGACAGGAGAGTCCCCGGCGACGTAACTGGATTCGCCCGACGGGAGGCGAAACGGCCTGCCCGCGATGTCTTCATTGCTGAGGAGAGGTCGGACGGCATGGGAAAGGCAGATTCGGTCCTCGTCACGGGGGGAGGGGGTTTTATCGGCTCGCATCTCGCGGGCCGCTTGGTGGAGGAGGGCTACCGGGTGCGGGTCCTCGACAACTGGGCGAGCGGCCGGAGGGAGAACCTCGCCCGCTGGCTGGGGGAGATCGAGTTGGTGGAGGGGGACATCTGTGACGCCGAGCTGGTCCGCCGCGCGGTGCGGGGCGCCCGCTGGGTGTTCCACCTGGCGGCGCTGGCCTCGGTGCCCCTCTCCCTCGAGCGGCCGGTGGAGTTTGCGCAAGTCAACATCGGCGGGACGGTCAATCTTCTCAAGGCCAGCGCGGACGCCCGCGTAGAGCGTTTCGTCTTTGCCTCCTCTTCCTCTTGCTATGGTGCGAGCCCGGAGCTCCCCAAGCGGGAGGAGCTCCCGGCAAAGCCCCTTTCCCCCTACGGCCTCTCGAAGCTCGTGGGGGAGCAATACTGCCAGCTTTTCTCTGAGAGTTTTGGCCTCGAGACGGTGAGCCTCCGGTATTTCAACGTGTTCGGTCCTCGGCAGGCTCTGCGTTCCCACTACGCCTCTGTCGTCCCGGCCTTCATCACAGCGCTCCTAGAGGGCCAGCCCCCCACCATCGACGGCGATGGAGAGCAGACGCGGGATTTCACCTACGTGGCGAACGCGGTGGAGGCCACCGTGCGGGCCGCCCGCGCCGGCGGGGCCGGGGTATCGGGAGAGGTGTTCAACGTGGGCTCGGGCGAGCGACACTCGGTGAAGG
>JBHIBR010000212.1:0-4114 GCA_046759145.1 Nitrospinota bacterium
GGGACCCCGCCCAGCACCGGGAGGTGCTGGAGCGCCTGTGGGATTTCGCCGAAGAGGAAGGCTGGGCGGTGCGGGGCGCCTGTGCCTCTCCCCTGCGCGGCCCCCGGGGGAACCGCGAGTTCTTCCTCTATTTCGAGGTCCGCCCCTCGGGGCCCCCGGCAGAGCGTGAAGAGGCCCTGGCGGCAGCCCTCGGGGAGCATCCCTTCAGGAGGGGCGGATCGCTCCCTCCTTGAGGGTCGGCACCACTTCCGTCCAGTCCCGCCGGGCGCAGAAGGCCAGGTCCTCCTCCAGCCCCAGGCCCGCCAGGTAGCGCCCCCACTGGCAGGTGCGGAGCAGGTGGCCCAGGTCCCCTTCGTAGGCGCGTGCCACCGCGAGCGCGGCTCGGCCGCTATCCCCGAGCTCCAGGGGGGATGAGCCGGCAGCAGCCTCGACCAGGAGGCCCGCCGCGACGGCGTCCTCTTCGGAATATCCCCCTTTGCGGCCCGAGCACGCGATCAGGAACGGGCCCTCCCCCCTCGCGAGGTGGCAAGCCGCCGCCCGGAGGTTCGCGAAGGAGGCGAGGAGCACCTCGCCCGCCCCCACACCCGAGGCGGCGGCAATGGTCTGGGTGCCATTGGTGGTGGTGAGGACCACGTGCCTGCCTTCCACCCGTCCTGGGGTGTATTCGCGGGGAGAGTTGCCCAGGTCGAAGCCCGGAATGGGCCGCCCGCCTTTCTCGCCGCCCAGGAGCACGCGGTCCTTCCCGTGCGCCTCCCTGAGGCGCGCGGCCAGCTCTCGCGCTTCCTCCACCTCCCGGAGCGGGTAGAGCGCCTCGCAGCCCGCGGCCAGGGCGGCGACCACGGTGGTGGTGGCCCGGAGCACGTCGATCACCACCGCCCGTATCTCTCCCCTCTTCCCCTCCGCCAGGTCTTCGGAACGCAGCGGAACCTCCCTGTGTGAGAAAGCCACCTCGCAGCGCACGGCTCCCTCCCGTTCCCAGGCCCCCTACCCCGCCTCGGCGGGCAATTCCTCGGGTTTCCCGGGGGAGGAGAAATGGTAGATGGCGACCGGCACTTTTCCCTCCTCTCTGAGCTGCCGCGCCCACTCCAGGTCGTCGCTCCGGAAGCTCGTCACGATCAACTGGCCCCGAAGCGCTCGCTCGGCCAGGAGCGCCCGGACCTTTCGCGCGCTCTCGGCGTCGAGATGGGCCAGTGGGTCGTCGAGCAAGAAGGGCAAGGGGTCCTCTCCCTCCAGCACCTCCAGCGCCGCAAGGCGGAGGCTCAGGTAGAGCAGGTCCGCCTCGCCAAAGCTCAAGGCCTCCTTTCCCACCGAGGGGTTGGCAGGCGCACTCAGGCGGACCCGGAGAGGGCTCCCGTCGAAGTGGGGACCCTCGAAACCAGGGCGCCCGACCTGCCCCAGGTAGTGCTGCGCGCGCTCTTCCAGCCGCGGGATGTACTCCGCCTCCAGCTCACGGCGTGCTTCCTCCATCACCTCGAGGGCGAGCTCGTTGGCGCGGTGGCTCCGCTCGATCTGTCCCATGCGCCCTTCGACAAGCTCCAGCTCCGCCCGGAGGGCGGCGACCGAAGGTAGCCGGTCCTGGATTACCATCACGCCGCCCTCCAGCCGGTGGCGCTCGGCCTCTTCCTCCCCGACGCGCGCGGCGAGCCCGTCCGCCTCAACGCGCCACCTCTCCACCTCCGCCGCTGAGGGGGAGAAACCCGCAAACTCCTCCCCGTCGAGCCGCGCCTGCCGCAAGTCCCGGTCTAGATCACGTCGCTTCTCCCGGAGTGCTTGAGACCCCTTATCGCCCAGGACGCCCTGTCGCTCAGAAATCAGCCCCCTGCGGGCGAGGACAAGCTCCCCGGCCCGCGTGAGTTTCCGCTCGGCTTCCTCGGTAGAGTCTGCCCCCAGGCGATCGACCAGTCGCGCCACCGCGTCGCTCGCCTTTCTTTCCTGTTCAGCAAGGTCCCTCCGCTCCGCCCCCAGGGCTTGGGCCCGAATGCTCAGCCGCTGACGGGCAAGCAGTAGCCCGACCGCGCCCACCGCGACTAAAGCCACCCCGAGGCCCAGCAGCCACCGCCATGCCGATGGCCCGAGGACCAGGCCAAGGAGCGCTGAGAGGAGGCCCGCAGCCATACAGGCCAGGGTCCACCGCGGCGTCGAGATTGCTGGGATCCCCTCCGCCTCCAGGCGGCCGAGCTGCTCGGCGAGAAGCGCCCTCCGCTGCGAGAGCTCTCCCAGTTTGCCCGCCTCAGCGCCCGGGTCGAGTCCATCCGGGAGGGCGAGGTCGCGGAGCTCTGCCTCGGTGTCTTTGAGGCGGTGCTCCAGCGCTTCGAGGCGGTCCAGGTTCCTATCGGCCTCGTCCACAGCCCCCTCAATCTCTCCTCGCCTGCGGGCTAGCTCGCGCCTCCGCTCCTCCTTGCCGAGAAGGTCCGTGAGCTCTTTGTGTCTTCTCCGGAGCTCCGGCAGCGCGGCGCGCAGTTCCGCAAGGCGCGCGGCGTCTCCTTCGAAGGAGCCGTGTTGAGCCTCGGCCTCTTCGAGATCCCTGCGCAGGTCGTCTCTCTTCTCTTCGAGCCGTTCGTACTCCCGGGGATTCGTCGGCCGCCGCTCGGCGCCGCTCCGGGGGAGGAGGTCGCGCATGCGCTTGCGGAGAGTTTCCACCGCCTCCTCACCGCTTACCCCGCCCGCGAATACCCTCTGTGCCGCCGCGCCCACCGAAGTGAGCTCCCGGCTCACCCGGATGAGGTCCCCTTGCCGCACGCAGGCCACGGCGGCGAAGGTCGGGAGGTCATCGAGGCGCGTGAGCTTGCGGAGCTCTTCTCCTACGCGCCTGCGGTCCCGGCTCACGGGGGCCCAGGCCGCTCCATCGTGCTGCTCCAGGGTTGCGCGGACATCGGCTGGGTGGCCCTCAGGAGCGAGCTCCCAGCGGACGCGGTGGCGAGTGCCTCGCTGCTCCATCTCCAGGCTCACGTAACTCTCTCCACCCGACCAGGCGCGGAGCGAGCCGGCGTCGAGGCGCTCGCTGGCCCCGCGCTGGGGGCCGAACAGGGCGAGGAGGAGAGCGTCGAGGAGGGCGGATTTGCCCGAGCCGATGGGCCCGTGGAGGAGGGTGAGGCCGGGAGAGAAGCGCACGCGGGCGGGCGCCCCGTAGTTCTTCAGGCCCGCGAGCTTGAGCTCCAGCAGCCTCACCGCCGCGCAGGTCCCCGGAAGACGTCGAGGCCCACCCGCAGCGCCTCTCGGCAGAGGTCGGCCTCTTCGGTGCTCCCAGCGCTTTCGATCCTCTCCACCATCTTTCGTGCGAAGCGACCCGGGAGGAAGCGAGGGTCGGCCGGAGCGTCGGCCGGGGGACAAACCTCCAAGAGGTCCACCTTCAGGTGGAAGAACCGGGCGCCCAGGGCGTCCCTCAAACCCTCTGCTTCCTCCAGGACCTCGGCCGAGGGCGCCCCTTCCAGGTCGAGGCGGAGGAGGACATCTTCTCCCGCGAGGGACTCGGCCCTCCGGGTGAGCTCCCCCGGCCCGAAGGTGGAGATGTCCCAGCGCTCTGTCTCCAGGCGGCGGCGGTTCACCGGGCGCCGGGCCAGGGTCACGCGGCCGTCGCGGGAGATCTCGCCCACTACTACCGAGCGTTCCCCCGTGTTGCGATGGTTGAGGTCCGTTCCCTCGGGCGTACCCGGGTAGAGGGCCATTCGGCCTTCCTCTTCGAGGCAGGTCATGGGCCGGTGGTAGTGGCCGAGGGCGGAGTAGCAGAACGGGGTTCTCCGCAGCTCCTCCTTCGAGAATGGACGGTCCTCGAGGTTCCAGCGGCTGTCCTGCGCGCGGATCCCGTCGTAGCAGCCGTGGAGGAGGAGGATGATGGGGAGGTCAATGCGCTCGGGATAGGCGCGGCGCTCTTCCATCGGGCGGGCATCCGGGTGGTCCCTATCGTAGGGCATGCCCGCCACGATGAGGTCGAGGTCGGGGACCTTCTGCCAGAGGGGGCCCGGATCCCGCAGGCGGAAGACGTGCGCCACTCTGCCCCACTCCTCCCGCTCCCAGAGCCCGCCGGGGAGCTCGGGGTCGTGGTTTCCGGGGATCAAGTAGGTCCGCACGCCCCGCTCCTTGAGGCGGCCCAGGACGCCGATGGCGCACTCGAAAT
>JBHIBR010000213.1:0-4105 GCA_046759145.1 Nitrospinota bacterium
GGTGAGGCCGAGCGCGAAGAGAGCGCGCGCTCGCCGCCAGTTCATGCCCCTCATGCCCGGCGCCACACCCGTGCCCTCCCCTGCCGCCTCAGGCGGCGAGCCCCTCCGGGGGCGCCTCTCGCGCGGGCACAGCTCGCACGCGGCGGGCCACGGCCTCGCAGGTCCCGGCGACCTTGAGCTTCCTCATCAGGAGGTCGAAGCGCTCCTCCAGCACCCGGCCCACCCCCTCGCGCACCTGGGCGGGGAGGTCCCAGAGCCGCCGCTTGAAGGGACCCAGGCCCCTCTTGCGCGTCTTGTAGAAGAACTGTTCGTCCGTCTCGCCCTCCTTCCTCTCCCCGGCGCAGGCAACCCGGAGGTAGCCGTGGATCTCCTCCACCACCTCCCGGGGGAGGTGCTCGTAGAGGAGGGTCTGGAAGGCGGTGGCCAGGTGGATCTCGCTCGCCCCAACCTCGGGGAACTTGTCGAAGACCTCCTCGGGCAGGGTGGAGGCGCCATGCTGGACCGTCCCGGAGAGGCCGTACTCGCGCCGGGCCACCTCGGAGATGGTCCGAAGCGCCTCGAAGTCGACCTTCACCCGGGCCACACTCCCATCGGGCAGGACCACCCCGCCGTGGCTTGTGCCGGTCTGGATGCTGATCTTGCTGATCCCCTTCGCGCCGTCCGCCCGCCGGCCGAGGGCCTCGCGGTATCCCTCGATGAAGGCGCGGAACTCCTCCACGGTGCTGTTCTTCCCCCCCACCTCCCCGATCTCGCCCCCCACGCTCACGGTGACCCCCTCCGGTTCCCGGGAGCGGATGAAGGCGGTGAGCTCGGCCGCCCGCTCAAAATTCTCCCGCTGCTGCTCGGCGAGAGAGGGCCGCCCCAGGTCCACCAGGGTCGAGGTGTCCACGTCGATGTTGTAGAAGCCCGCCTCGAGGGCCTCCCCGATGAGGCGCGTGAGGCCCGCCACCTCCTTCTCGGGGTCCGCCTTAAGGCGCTTGGCGTCGAGCTGGAAGTGGTCACCCTGGAGGAAGAGGGGCCCGGGGAAGTTTTCCTTGATGGCGGCCGCCGTGACCACCGCCGCGTACTCGGCGGGTCGCTGCTGGGTGTAGGCCATCTCGGAGCGGGCGATCTCGCAGACCAGGGCGCCCACCTCGTTCCTGCGGGCCGCGCGGAACAGGGCCCGGGCCACATCGTAGGAGAGCCCCCGGATGTTCACCGCGGGGACGGTGAAGCCCCCCTCCTCACCCCTCCCCATCGCCTCGTAGAGGCCCTGGATGGAGGCGCGCGCCTTGCCCAGGGCCTCCCCCGCCGCCCGGATGAGCCACCGGGAGGCGGCCTGGACCTCCAGCCGGGGGTGGAAGACCGCGTTGTAGACGAGGGCGTCGATGACCCCCCCGCGCAGCCGCCCCTCCTCCAGCACCCTCAGCCCGCCCCCGGGGACGAGCTCCAGGGTGCCGCGGATGAACTCCTTGCACGCCTCGAGGGAGGCAAAGAGGGCCATCGCGGTCTTGTCTCCAAATGGGTAGGATCGCCCCGGACCTCAGATTGCCGGACACCCCGGGGGGGCAGGTCTCCCGCATCCTCCCCGCGCAGGGGACCAGAATCAGGTTATCAGAACGGGGGAGACATGAAAAGGGCGGCGGGGGAGCGGGAGGGGAGGTGAACCCCTACCGGGCTTTCTACTTCCTCCATTTTTTCGGCGTGGGGGTGCAGATCCCCTACCTCAACCTCTCCTGCACGGGAGCGCGCTGGTGGCGGTGGTGGCGACCCTCCTCTTCTGGGCGGGCGCACGGCCGGGGGGGCGAGGGCGAGCTGGCCACTAGTACTGCCACTTATGGGAGCAAAGCCGCCTTGCCGGGGAGGGGATTGGGCTCTATAATGGGAATTGGTCGGCGGGGTCGATGTGCGAACGAATGGAGCTGTCCCCCGATCGGCCGATCCGCGAGGAATTTGTTCGGAGGCCACAATGGGTGGTTCAAACCCTTATCTGAAAGAAGTCGAGGTTTCCCTCCCTACGAAGCCCTACAAGATCCTCTTCAAGGTCAAGGGGGAGGATGAGCGGGATGTCGAGGTAGAGGTGGACCCCTCCAAGCTCCCTTACACGCGCGAGGGCCGGCCTGGGAGTATCCTGGACATCGCCCTGGGGGCGGGCATAGACCTGGACCATTCCTGCGGGGGGGTGTGCGCCTGCTCCACCTGCCACGTGATCGTCCACCAAGGGCTGGATTCGTGCAACGAATCCACCGAGGACGAAGAGGATCAGCTCGATAACGCCCGGGGGCTCACCACGAAATCCCGCCTCGGCTGCCAGTGCGTGCCCGACGGGTCGACGGACGTGGCGGTCGAGATCCCGGCCTGGAACCGCAACCTCGTCTCCGAGGGGCACTAAAAGAACACCGGGCCCGACAGCAGCTCGAGCCCCCGGGCGTTCGCCCGGGGGCTCACGACTTGAGTTGCACCGCCCGGCAGCTTCGGCGGGATTGCTGCGGGAGGGGGCTCTCTTTTCCCTCAGTCGTAGTGCTCGACCTTGACCTCCCGCCGGCCGAAGCCCCGCTCCTCCTGGAAGAAGGCGCGCACGGGCTGGATGAACTCCCGGAGGCCGCACACCATCGGGAGGTAATCGCGCCCCTCCGGCACTACCTCGCGCAGGACCTCCACCTCCGCGCGCCGCTCCCCCTGGAAGCCGCCATCCGGCCCGAGGAGGGTGGGGATGTAGCGAAAGTTTTGCCGCTCGGCACTCCACGCGGCAAACTCCCCGTGGTAGACGAAATCCTCTACCATACGACATCCATAGACCAGGGTGACCCCGAGGGGAAAATCTTCGGCGAAGAGTTTTTTAAGGATGCAGCGGATGGGGACGATGCCCGTGTAGCGGGCCACCAGGACGAGAGCCCGCTCGAGCGGCTCCGGGACCACAAAGTTGCCGAACGGGCCGGCGAAGGTGAGCTCCGCTCCCGCCTCGAGCGAGAAGAGATAGGTCGAGCCCAGGCCGTTTGCGACAAGGTCCAGACACAACACCAGGCGGCCGGACCCCGCTTGCGGTTCCGCCATGGAGTAGGCGCGGTTGAGGGGGGGGCGCTCGCCGACCGGGAGGCGGAGGGAGATCCACTGCCCGGGCCGGAACGCAATGGGCTTCTCGAGGGGCTCGAGGACCAGTTCCCGTATGTGGGGGGTCCCCATCTCGCGGGTGCTCACGAGCCTTGCTTTTTGCGTGGGAATGGGCATGGTCTCTTACCACTAGGAAGCCCGGTCCTTCGCGCCCGGGAGAGCGCCTTTTTCGATCCAGAAGGCGGCGTGGTCCCCCCGACGCTCGCTCCGCAGCAGGCGGCAGCCCTCGGAGGCGGCGCTTCGGGGCACGCTATCGGAGGGCTCGCCGTGGTCGAGCCACACCTCCAGCACCTGGCCTTCCTCCAGAGGCTCAAGGGCCAGTTTGGTCTTCACCCAGGTGAAAGGACAAACCTCTCCCCTCAGGTCGAGCGTCCGGGCGGGGGCAGGGGGGAAAGGGGAGTGCGGTTCCGAGAGCTGCACAATACTCTCCGTTTCTCGAAGCAATTCCTCCCCTTTCACTATGGAGCGTTCCCGCTCCGGGCGCAAGGGAAAGCTCCATGAAGGCGGGCCTCTTCGTCGTCGGGACGGGGACGGGCGTGGGGAAGACTGTCGTGGGGGGAGCCATCGCCGCGGCGCTCCGCCTCGCGGGGGAGGACGTGGGGGTGATGAAACCCGCCGAGACCGGTTGCCCGGAGGCCGGATGCCCGGAGGGCGAAGGGGGTCTCCTCCCCCTCGACGCCCTCTTCCTGCGGACCATGGCGGGCTCAGACGACCCGCTCGACCTCGTCAACCCCTACCGGTTCCGCCCACCCCTGGCCCCCGCCCATGCGGCCGAGGCCGAGGGCAGGGCGGTCGAGCTGGGACGGATCGAACGCGCCTTCCGCACCCTCGCCGCCGCCCACAGATATCTCATCGTCGAGGGTGCGGGGGGCCTTCTCGTCCCTCTGAGCGGGAAAGTCCTTTATCCCGAGCTCATCCGCAGGCTGCGTCTTCCCGTCCTCCTCGTCTCACCCCTGGGCCTCGGTACCATCAACTCAACCCTCCTCACCCTCCGGGCCCTGAAGGGCGAGCGCCT
>JBHIBR010000214.1:0-4089 GCA_046759145.1 Nitrospinota bacterium
AAGAGGTCGGTGGAGCGGTAGGGGATGTGGTCCGAGTTGAGGAGGATGCGCTCGGAGCCGTAGCGCTTCACCCACTCCGCCACCTGCTGCGGGCGGATGGGCCGCAACTCGCTCCCGATGCTGATGGCGCACCAGGCGCGGGTCTCGGCGTGGACGAAGTCGATGGTGGTCGCGTCCGCGTGATCTACCACGAGGAGGCTCGGCTCTAAGCCCGCCCGCCCGATGACTTCCAGGTCGCGCCGGAGGTAGTGAAGCCGGTATTCCTGGCCCGAAACCTCCCCCTGGGTGGTCACCCCACCCAGGAAGTCCCGGCTCTTCTTGGGGGTAGGGGTGTGGAGGATGAGGGGCACTCCCATCTCCGCCGCCACGCGGGCCTGGGCCTCGAGGCACCGGGCCTGGTCCTCGAGCGGCCAGGTGAGCCCGAAATACTGTGCGGGGTCGAGGCCCACCTCCCCGACGGCCACCACATGGGGGTCTCGCAGGTAGCCGGGCAGCGCCTCCACCAGCCTGGGCCAGTCCCGCACGCGCATCATGGAGCTGATGCCCACCGCGCAGCCAAGGCGGATGAAGTGCTTCTCCTCCGACACGCGAGCGAGGCGGATGGGGCTCTCCCAGAAGCGGCGGATGTCCTCGGGCCCGGGCGCCTCCTCCCACATCTCCCGGTGAACGTGGGGGTTGCCGCAGGAGAGGACCGCCCCGACCAAGCCCGTCATGGCCAGGGTCTCCCAGTCGTCCCAGCTCAGGCCCTGCATGTGATTGTGGCTGTCGATGTAGGGAACCATGGTCTGCGCCTCCTCTGGGGGGCATCTTGAGCGCAAACCATCATAGGGGGGAGGCACTCCCCTGCCAAATGGCAAGGGAGGGCCGGCGCGAGGACGAGACCGGAGCCCAGAGCGGGGAAAGGAAAGAGATTCTTCGCTCGGCTCGACTGAGCTCGCCGAAGTCCGCTCAAAATGAGGCAGATTGTAGCGCTGGCGTCCTCGCCGGCCCGGCGGCGCTACGGATGTCACCCTGAGCCGAAGGCGAAGGGTCTCACCTGCGCCAAGAGGGACAGAACCAAGGGGAAGATCCCGCCCGCCCGGGGCGGGCCGCCTCACAGGCGCGGGTCGGCGTCCATGGCCTTGAGCCGCCCCCACCTCCGGTCCACCTCCTGCTGGATCTGGGCCGCCAGGTCCGCGTACTCGGGGGCAGCCAGGTGGGAGAAGGCCCGGCCCATCGCCGCGAAGGCTTCCGTCACGGGCAGCTTGGCGCCGCGGGCCTCGGGGTTGTAGCTCAGCCGCGTGACGCCCTCCTCCACCTCGTAGAGGGGGTGGAGGCAGCTCTTCACCGCCCTCTCCACGATGGCCGGGCCCTGGTCCTCGGGGTAGCCCCAGTTGAGGGGGCAGACCGAGAACACCTTGCCGAAGACGAAGTGGCCCGCCCGGACCACGGCCTGGGCCTTGCGCGCCTTGCGGATCATGTCCGTCGCGTGGGACTCGGCCGCGCTGAACAGGTAGTGGGTTCCGCAGCCCCGGAGGATCTCGACGATGTCCTTGTGGTGGTCGCGCTTGCCCCGCATGGCGGGCCCCAGGGGCGCGTTCGAGGAGCGCTGGCCCAGAAAGCCCGTGTAGCAGAGCTGGCCCCCGGTGTTCATGTAGCCCTTGTTGTCGTACTCGAGGACGATGAAGGGGTCATCGCGCAGGGCCGCCCCGATGAGCTGGTCCATGCCGATGTCGTCCCCCCCGTCGCCCGTGACCACGAGGAAGGTGACCTCCTCTTTGAGCTTCCCCTTGGCCCGGAGCCGGTGGTACATCTCCACCGCCCCGGTGGCTGTGGAAGCCGCGTTGTGGAAGAGGTTGTGGATGTAGGGCACCCGGAAGCTCGTCCAGGGGTAGCCGGTGGTCACCACCATCCCGCAGCTCGTGTTGAAGAGCAGAACCACGTGGCCGTCGATCCCCCGCAGGAAGAGGTTCAGGTTGGAGAAGGTGCCGCAGCCCGGGCAGGCCGAGTGGCGGTCGATGCGGTCGGGCATCCGGCTGAGGCGCTTGAGGTTCACCCGCTTCTCGCCCTCGTTCCAGGTGCACGCCTCCGCCGAGAGGGGGGTGAGGGTGGACTCGGGCTTGTAGTCCGGATCTCCCGGCCAGGCCCCGTAGTATCCCCGCAGCGTCCGCTCCTCCTCGGGCACATCGGGGAAGTCCAGGGCGAGGCGGAAGAGCTTCGCCGCGTCCTCGGGGCGGAAGGCCAGGCCGCTGATGCCGAAGGCCCGGCTCAGCACCCGGGTCGGGCGTCCCGCCCGCTGGAGGGAGGCCCCCACCTCGTTCGCCAGGTAGTTGCCCGCCCCGTACTGGCTCACCCGCTCGGCCACGAGGAGGCTCGGCACATCCCCGATGGCCTGCAGGATGGCTTCCTCGGGCCAGGGGCGGAGCACCCGGGGGAGGATGAGCTTCACCTTCCTCCCCTCCGCCGCGAGGTCGTCTGCGGCCACCTTGGCCGTCTCGCCCGCAGAGGTCAGCAGCAGGAGGCCCGCCTCGGCCTCGGGGTCGCCGTAGCTCTCCACCTCCTGGTAGCGGCGGCCGCTGAGGGCGGCGTACTCCTCGAACAGCTCGGGGAGCACCTCGGCTGCCCGCGCCATCTTCTCGTCCAGCTTGTATCTGGCGTTGATGAGGTCCTCGTTCATGTAGGCGCCGAAGGTGCGGGGCTGGTGCACATCGAGGAGGGTCGCCCGCTGCGGGGGCTCCCCCAGGAAGTCCCGGACCGCCTCGCGCTCGGCGAACACCAGGATCCGGCGGTTGGCGTGGCTCGTCTCGAAGCCGTCGTAGGCGATGAGGACGGGCAGGTTGGCCGCCTCGGCGAGCCTGAGGGCGATGAGGTTCAGGTCGTAGACGGCCTGCACCGTGGGGGCGCACAGGATCGCCCAGCCCCAGCCCAGCGCCGCCGCCAGGTCGGAGTGGCCGCACTTGATGCTCAGGGGGGCCGAGACCTCCCGTGTGGCCAGGTTCATCACCACCGGCAGCCCCAGGCCGCTGATGACGGGCATCTCCTCCCCCTTGAGGAGTAGGCCCTGGGAGGAGGTGGCGTCCACCGCCCGGCCCCCCGCAACGCTGATCCCGGCCGCAATGCTGAGGGCGGCCAGCTCGCTGGTGCCCACGATGAAGCTCGTGTCCGACTCCCCGCGTGCCACCGCCCGGCTCACCGCCTCCCCCACCTCGCTGGAGGGGGTGATGGGATAGTAGCCCTCGCCGTCGTAACCCGCATCCAGGATGGCCTGGGCGGCGGCCTCGTTGCCGCTGGCGATGAGGACCTTCTGCGCGAGTGCCTCCTTGACCTTCATACCACCACACCCCCTTCCACCTGCGCCGCGGCGGGAAGCCGAAGGGCCTTGCCCTCCAGGGGGCACACCCGAACGCAGCGCCAGCACTGCTTGCAGTAAGCGGGGTCGATCGCCACCATCCGGCCCCCCTCCCACACGATGGCCCCGGCGTCCCCGCAGGCCAGCAGGCACAGGGCGCAGTCGTTGCACGCCTCCCGGTCGAACTCGGGGATGAGCTCGGGGTTGGCCGCCGGGTTGGGGAGCTGCGCCGTGGTGTGGGTGAGGGCGCTGATGGCGCCCCCCTCCAGCATGTTGCGGTAGCCGATGGGGCCGCGGGAGGGCGCGGGAGGCTCGAGCGGGAAGCGCCCATCGTCGGCGAACTCCGCCTCGGAGCGGCGCTCGAGGGCCAGGTCGTAAGCGGCCAGGTTGGCCTCTTTGCCCCTCGGCCAGGCCTTGGCCACCGCCTCCCGGACCGGCTCGTGGGGGAAGCCCAGGGCCTCCGCCGCCAGCGCCAGCATGGGCATGTTGAGCCGAGAGCCCGTCTCGAGGGCGATCCCCGAGGCGTCCGCGCACACCACCTGGCCCGAGGGGAGGCGCACCCGCTCCCGCATCGCGGCAGGACTCTCGCGCGTGTTGATGAGGACGCGGGCGTCCGGGTGGAGCCCCCGCCAGAGGGCGAGGGGCTCGATGAGACCCTCCCGGAAGATGGCCAGGATGTGGGGCCGGTCGGTGGGCCCGCTCTCCCGGACGGGCGTTCCGAGGGGGCAGAACTTCACCGACACGTCCGTCGGCGTCCCCTT
>JBHIBR010000215.1:0-4085 GCA_046759145.1 Nitrospinota bacterium
AGGGAAGCCTGAGGGACTCGAGGCACTCCGGGCTCGCGAGGAACCCCTCCAGGTGCCGGCGCACCTCCTCGGCCCCCTCCGCTCCCGCAAGGCCCATGAATTCCGTCCAGCGCAGATTGGCCCCAACCGGTTGGAAGTCGTGTGCCCGCTCGTGATAAACTTGTTTTCCCCCCCGTCCCCGGGTGGAGTCTGCCATGAACCCCCCAACCTCCCCCCCCCGGAGGACGGGCGGCCTCCAGGCCGCTCCCGTCCAGAAGGTCATCTGCCATGGCCCCTCCCTGGAGTTGGATGGCTTGCGGGAGGTCGTCGAGCGAGAGGGGGTCGCCCTGCGGGCCATCCCTTCGCTGGAGGAGCGCCACTTCCGGGAGGGGGAACTGCAGGTCCTCCTCCTCGAGGATGACCTTCTGGCCCAAGCTCGCGACGGGCTGGAGGAGCGGCTCCGCAAACTGGGCGAGCGTTGCGGGATCATCTATCTGGGCGCCGGGTTGGAGCTGCCTGCGGCCATACCCGAGGAAGCCATCCTGGCCTTCCTCCGGAAGCCCCTCGAGGCGGCGCAGTTCCTGTCGGCCCTCCGGAGCGCCTTCCGCCACTCCCTGCTGCGCAAGCAGCTCCGGGAGAGCGAGGCCCGCCTCGGCGAGCTCGACCGGCACATCCGGGAGCTCACCCAGATCGGCATCGCCCTCTCGGCCGAGCACGACCACCGCCGGCTGCTGGACCTCATCCTCACGAAGACGCGGGAGTTCACCCGGAGCGACGCCGGGAGCCTCTACTTCGTCGAGGGGACCGGGGAGGGGGGCAAGCAGCTGCGTTTCATCCACGCGCAGAACGAATCCGTCTACGTGCCCTTCCGGGAGTTCACCCTGCCCGTGAACACCCGGAGTATCGCGGGCTACGTGGCGGCCACGGGAGAGACGCTGAACCTGGACGACGTCTACGAGCTCCCCCCGGGCGTGGATTTCAGCTTCAACCGCAGCTTCGACGAACGGGTGGGCTACCGCACCAAGAGCATGCTGGCCGTCCCCATCCGGGACCACGAGGGCCAGATCATCGGCGTCCTGCAGCTCATCAACGCCAAGAGGGACGCGGCGGCCCGGATCACCCCCCCTGAGGCGGCCGAAGCGCACGTCATCCCCTTCGCCCGGGCGCTGGAGGACCTCGTCCGCAGCCTGGCCAGCCAGGCGGCGGTGTGCATGGAGAACAGCCGTCTCCTCCAGGAGATCGAGCGCCTGTTCGAGGCTTTCGTGATGGCCTCGGTGACCGCCATCGAACAACGAGACCCCACCACCTTGGGCCACTCGCTGCGCGTGACGGAGCTCACGTGCGCCCTCGCCGAAGTGGTCAAGCACGCCGGGGAAGGCCTCTACGGGAAGGTCCGCTTCAGCCCCGAGCAGATGCGCGAGCTGCGCTACGCGGGCCTTCTGCACGATTTCGGCAAAGTCGGCGTGCGCGAGAAGGTGCTGGTGAAGGCCGACAAGCTCTACCCCCTGGAGCTGGAGGTGGTGCGCGCTCGCTTCCGCTTCATCAAGCGCACCATCCAGCAAGAATACACCCAGCGGAGGCTGGACCACCTCCTGGCCCACCCGGGGGAGGACTGCCGGGAGGCGCTCGCCGCGCTGGACCGGGAGCTGGCGGAGAAGCTCGAAGAGCTGGACCGGGAGCTGGCGCTGGTGGAGAGGATCGACCTCCCCGCCATGCTCCCCGAGGGCAGTTTCGAGGAGCTGGAGGTCCTGGGCCGGAAGAAGTACCGAGACTTCGACGGCCAGGAGCACCCCTACCTCACAGAAGCCGAACTCATCGACCTCTCCATCCGGCAGGGGAGTCTGGACGACGCTGAGCGCGAGGAGATCGAGTCCCACGTCAGCCACAGTTACGACTTCCTCACTAAGATCCCCTGGACGCGGGACCTCCGGGGGATCCCCGATATCGCCCACGGCCACCACGAGAAGCTCAACGGCGAGGGTTACCCCCGGGGGCTCAAAGGCGATGAGATCATCCTCCAGTCGCGGATGATGTGTGTCGCCGACATCTTCGATGCCCTCACCGCCTCCGACCGTCCGTACAAGAAAGCCGTCCCCCTGGAGGAGGCCCTCCAGGTCCTCCGGTCCGGGGCCAAGGACAACCACCTGGACTCCGAGCTGGTGCGCCTTTTCGTCGAAAACAAGGTGTATCGTAACCTGCCGGCCTTCCGCGACGCCGGTTGACCGGGCGGAGGGGCGGATCAGGATCAACGAGAACTCCCCCGCCGGGAGAGGCCGTGAGAGTGACCAACCCACCCATCGACCTCCGCAGCGACACGGCGAGCCGCCCCTCCCCCTCCATGCGCAGGGCCATGGCCGAGGCCGAGGTGGGCGACATGGCCCTGGACGAAGACCCCACGGTCAACGGGCTCCAAGAGCGCGCCTGCCGCCTCTTCGAGAAGGAGGCGGCGATGTTCGTGCCCTCGGGGACCATGGCCAATCAGACCGCCCTCAAGGCCCACACCCAGCCGGGCGACGAGGTGATCCTCGAGCGGGCGAGCCACCCCGTCACGAGCGAACTGGCGGCGGGGGCGATGATCTCGGGCGTCCAGTTCATGCTCCTGGAGGGGGAGCGGGGGAGGCTCGAGCCGGAGAGGGTGGAGGAGGCCATCCGGCCCCGCGGGAGGGGAGAGCCGCGGACCGCCCTCCTCTGGGTGGAGAACACCCACAACCGGGGCGGGGGTTCCATCTACGAGCTCGACCGCCTGCGTTCCCTCCGGCGGGTGGCAGATGCCCACGACATCCCCGTGCACCTGGATGGGGCGCGCATCTTCAACGCCAGCGTGGCGGCCGATGTGCCCGTGGCCGAGTACGCCCGCTACTGCGAGTCGGTGAACTTCTGCCTCTCCAAGGGGCTGGGCTGCCCCGTGGGCTCGCTCGTGCTGGGCTCGGAGGGGTTCATCGCCCGGGCCAAGCGCTACCGGCGGATGCTGGGGGGAAACATGCGCCAGGCGGGCCTGCTGGCGGCGGCCGGCCTCTACGCCCTGGAGCACAACGTGGAGCGCCTCGCCGAGGACCACGCCAACGCCCGCCGCCTGGCCGAACGGCTGGCCCCCGTGCCCGGCCTCCGCCTCGTCTACGACACCACGCTCACCAACATCGTATTCCTCGACGTCTCCCGAACGGCCTCCTCCGCGGAGGAGCTGGCGGCGCGCCTGGCCGCCCGAGGGGTCCTCTTCTCTGTGTACGGCCGCACCTGGCTGAGGGCGGTGACCCACCTGGACGTGAGCGCAGAGGACGTAGAGCGGGCCGCGGACACCGTGGAGAGGGAGCTCGGCGGCCGGGCGGGAGCCCGGTGAGGGTCACCGTCCTCGGTTGCGGCACCTCGACCGGGGTGCCCTCCATCGGGTGCGGCTGTGCGGTGTGCACCTCGAGCCATCCCCGCAACCACCGCACCCGCCCCTCCGTCGTCCTGGAGGAGGAGGGGAGGGTGCTCCTGGTGGACACCTCGCCCGACTTCCGCCTCCAGGCCCTCCGCCACGGCCTCCGTCGGGTGGACGCGGTGCTTTACACCCACTTCCACGCGGACCACACCCACGGGATCGACGACCTGCGCATCTTCAACCTCCACCAGCGGCAGCCCATCCCCTGCCACGGGACGGAGGAGACCCTGGAGGGCATCCGGCAGAACTTCCGCTACATCTTCGAGGCCGAGGGGGATTACCAGGGCTTCCAGCCGCAGCTCACCCTCCACCCGTTGAACGGCCCCACGGTGGTCGCCGGCTTCCCCATCGTGCCGCTGAATCTGGTGCACAGGACCTCCCGCGTGCTCGGCATCCGGGTGGGAGGGTTTGCCTACCTCACGGACTGCAATGCCATCCCCGAGGAGTCGATGGAGAGGCTCGGGGGACTCCGCCACCTCATCCTGGATGCCCTCCGCCATCGCCCTCACCCCGCACACATGACGGTGGCCGAGGCTCTGGAGGTGGTGCGCCGCCTCAAGCCCGCACAGACCTACCTCACCCACACGAACCACGAGCTCGACTACGAAGAGACGAACCGGAAGCTTCCGCCCGGCGTGGAGCTGGCCTACGACGGCCTGAGCTTCACCTGCGACTGAGGAAGGGG
>JBHIBR010000216.1:0-4060 GCA_046759145.1 Nitrospinota bacterium
CCTCCTTCCCGCGGGCGGCGAGGGGGCGCGGCGGGCCGCAGGGCCCTCTCTGGGCGCGACCCTCGGGGCCGCCCCCTCGCGGGGAGGGGCGGGGAGCGCGCTCGCCGAAGGGGAGAGGCGGGCGCGGGAGGCCGGGGGAGCCTGAGGGCTCGGGGCTTCCGGGGGCAAGTTGCGGGGAACGGGCTCGACGAGCGCCCGCGGTCGGGGAAGAGGCGCCGCCTCGCCCGGGCGCGGAAGCGCCGCCAACGGGATGCCCCTCAGCTCTTGAGGCGCCACCGACGGCGCAGGAGGACCTCCCGGAAGGGAGGGGGAGGGGATGCGTGTCTCCGACGCGGCGAGCTTGGGCTGGGGGCTCGGGCGGGCCCGCCCGCTGGCGCGGGCACTGAAGCGCGAGAGCACCTCGGGCTCGCGGGGGGAAAGCCGCTTGAGGAACTCCTCAGGCTCGACCAGGTCCACCACGCGCACCCGGACGGGCTCGCGCAGCTCGCGCGCCCTGGGGACATCCACCCTCAGCCCCACGGCCAGTGCCACGTGGAGGGCGGCCGAGAGGGCGAGGAATCGTCCCAGGGGATTACGCTCGGGGGCTGGCACGGTCACCTCCTCGGGCCAGCTTGAGGGAGGAAGGGGACACCTCAGCGCGAAGGCGCGTTCCCGACCGCCCGGAGGGAGCGCGGGCGATCCCGTTTTTCAAAATGATACGGGGCCTCCCGGGGGGCATCAAGGGCTTTTTGCGGAGCTCGCTTCTGCGAGGGCAAAAAAAGGGGGGGCCGCCTGGGGCGGACCCCCCCTCGCGCAGCGCAGGTTCTCGCTACATCCCGCCGGGCGGCATGGGGGGCATCGGCTTCTCCTCCTCGGGCTTCTCCGTCACGAGCGCCTCGGTGGTGAGCATCAGTCCCGCCACGCTGGCCGCGTTCTGGAGGGCGCAGCGCACCACCTTCGTGGGGTCGAGGATGCCCGCCTTCACCAGGTCCTCGAATTTGTTGGTGGCCGCGTTGTAACCGAAGGAGCCGTTCTGCTCCTTCACCTTCTCCGCAACGACGGAGCCCTCCGCGCCAGCGTTATTGGCGATCTGGCGCAGCGGCTCCTCGAGGGCCCGCATGAGGATCTCCACCCCCACGCGCTGGTCGCCCTTGAGCCTGAGCTTCTGCAGCGCGCCCAGACAGCGCACGAGCGGCACCCCTCCGCCCGCCAGGATGCCCTCTTCCACCGCCGCGCGGGTGGCGTTCAGGGCATCCTCCACCCGGGCCTTCTTCTCCTTCATCTCCGTCTCGGTGGCCGCCCCCACGTTGATGACGGCCACACCCCCCACGAGCTTGGCGAGCCGCTCCTGGAGCTTCTCCCGGTCGTAGTCGCTGGTGGTCTCCTCGATCTGGTTGCGGATCTGCTTGACCCGCCCCTCCAGGTCTTTGGCGCTGCCCCGGCCCTCGACGATGGTGGTGTTGTCCTTGTCCACCGTGACGCGCTTGGCCTGGCCCAGATCCTCGAGGGCGATGTTCTCAAGCTTGATCCCCAGCTCCTCGCTGATCACCCTGCCGCCGGTGAGGATGGCCATGTCCTCGAGCATGGCCTTGCGTCGGTCGCCGAAGCCGGGGGCCTTCACGGCGCAGCAGTGGAGCACGCCCCGCAGCTTGTTCACCACCAAGGTAGCCAGCGCCTCGCCCTCCACGTCCTCCGCCACGAGGATCAGGGGCTTGCCCACCTTGGCGATCTTCTCCAGCAAGGGGAGCAGGTCCCGCATGGAGCCGATCTTCTTCTCGTGGAGGAGGAGGTAGGGCTCGTCGAGGACCGCCTCCATCCGGTCGGGGTTGGTGACGAAGTAGGGGGAGAGGTAGCCCCGGTCGAACTGCATCCCCTCGACGATTTCGAGGGTGGTCTCCATGGCCTTGGCCTCTTCGACCGTGATCACCCCATCCTTGCCCACCTTGTCCATGGCCTCGGCGATGAGGTCGCCGATGGTCTCATCGCCGTTGGCGCTGATGGTGCCCACCTGGGCGATCTCTCTCTTGTCCCGGACGGCGTTGGAGAGCCTCTTGAGCTCTTCCACCACGGCCTCCACCCCCTGCTCGATCCCCCGCTTGAGTTCCATGGGGTTGCAGCCGGCTGTGACGTTCTTGAGCCCCTCGCGGAAGATGGCCTGGGCCAGCACGGTGGCGGTAGTGGTGCCGTCGCCCGCCACGTCGCTGGTCTTGGAGGCCACCTCGTTGACCATCTGGGCCCCCATGTTCTCGAAGGGGTCCTCGAGCTCGATCTCCTTGGCCACGGTCACGCCGTCCTTGGTGCTGGTGGGTGAGCCGAACTTCTTGTCCAGGACAACGTTGCGCCCCCGGGGGCCGAGGGTCACCCGCACCGCATCCGCCAAAAGGTCCACCCCGCGCTTGATCTTCGCGCGCGCCTCCTCGCTGAACAGGAGCTGTTTCGCTGGCATCGCTCCCTCCTCAGGGGGCGCCCCCGCGCCCCGCTCTCCTCCACATCTCGCCCGCGGCCTTCCCGCTGAGATGGGTCAGCTCACGATGGCGAGGACGTCGTCCTCCCGCATGATCTCGTATTTTTCTCCGTCGATCTCCACCTCCGTCCCGGCGTACTTGGCAAAGAGGATGCGGTCACCCTCCTTGACCTCAAGGGGCCGGCGCTTGCCGTCCTCCAGGATCTTCCCCGAGCCCACCGCTACCACCTCCCCCTCCTGGGGCTTCTCCTTGGCGGTGTCGGGGATGATGATGCCGCCCTTCTTGACCTCTTGCTCCTCAAGACGCCGCACCAGGATGCGGTCGTGCAGAGGCCGAACCTTCGTCTTCACGGCCATGGCGTTTTCTCTCCTCCTCCCGGGCCCGCCCCGGATCCACACCTCTGGCGCGGCCCTGCCGGAACTTAGGGTTGGAATGCTCTCGCCTGTGATCCCATTAGCACTCAAGCCCGTTGAGTGCCAAAAATACGATGAAGAGGGGCTCCTGTCAATAGGGAAACAGGAAATTTTTTTGTTGCTTTGCCTAAGGATGGAAGCAAAGGTTTCGTCTTCTTTTCGTAATCAATCCGTTTCTTCCCCTGCTTGACGGGTGGTGATGCCGGTTGCTAACGTGCGAAGCATAGTCCGGGACTAGTCGGGGGGCGGGCAGGAAATTCCGTTCCCGTGCGGGTCCTCCCCCTGAGGGCATCAAATGAACGGTTATCTCCAATTCGTGGCAGACCTCCTGCCCGCCGTGGTGAACATCCACGCTCGCATCCCCCGGGCCAACCCCTCGAGCAACATCCTCGGGACCGAGAGGATGGGAACGGGGACGCTGCTGGACGCCGAGGGCCACATCCTCACCATCGGCTACATCGTGCTTGGGGCCCACCGCATCCGGGTGAACCTCTCCGATGGGCGCAGCTTCTCCGCCCACACCAAAGGGTACAACGTGGAAAGCGGCCTCGCCGTGGTCCAGCTGGATGGCGTCCCCCGGGGAGAGCCCCTGCCGGCAGCCGCCCTGGGGGATTCCACCTCCCTGGAGGTGGGGCAGAACGTCCTCATCGCCGCCGCCACCGAGGCCTCTGACCGGCAGGTGACCACCGGGATCGTGAGCGCGCTCGGCCCCTTCGACGCTTACTGGGAGTACATGCTCGACCGGGCCATCCTCACCACCGCCTCCAACCCGGGCTTTGGCGGAGGCCCCCTGCTCGACTACCGGGGGAAACTCGTAGGGGTGGTCTCCCTCAATCTGGGCCCGGGGGGAGGGATGACACTGGCCGTCCCCCTCGAGCTCTACTTCCAGGAGCGCGACGAGCTGCTGGACCTCGGCGGGCCGGCCCGGGCCCCGCGCCCGTGGCTTGGGGTATACTCTCAGCCCCACGAGCAGGGGCTCCTGGTGGTGGGCGTGGTGCCCGAGAGCCCCGCCGATGAGGCGGACGTGGAAGAGGGAGACGCGATCATCGCCCTCAACAGCGAGCGCTTCGAGAGCCGCAGGGAGTTCTACGAGAGGCTCTGGCAGGGCCGGGCGGGCGACATGGTGAGCCTCGCCCTCTCCCGCGAGGGGAGAGACCGCACTGTCCTGGTCCAGTCCATGGACCGAAAGATTTTCTACCGCCG
>JBHIBR010000217.1:0-4060 GCA_046759145.1 Nitrospinota bacterium
CCGGCCTGGACCTCAAGCCCGGGAGCCCCCTCCTGGAGCGGCTGGAGCAAGCGGGTGCGCCCCCGGGGGTGCGCTGCATCGCCGTCCACAGTGCCTTCGACCAGTTCATCATCCCGGCCGAGCTGGCCTTTTGGCGCTCCACCGGGGTGGAGAACATCGAAGTGACGGCGGTAGGCCACAACCGCCTGGTCTGGAGCAAGGAGGTCTTCCGGAGGGTCTGGGAGCGCATGGAGGAAAGCGCCCGGGAACGTGAGGAGGCCGGGCCCGACTCTGCCTCCCCTCCTGAGACCCCGCAGGCTCCAGGATAGAAAGAGCGCCTCCGCGACCGGCCGGGCCCTCCCCGGACCTAGCTGATGACCTTGAGCTCGGGCGTCGCGAGGCCCCTTTCGAAGTGGTGGATGCTGACCTGGGCCGCAACCGCCGCGGCCGCCTTCCGGAAGGCCTCGGCCATGGGGCTAGCGGGCGCGTCCAGGACGACAGGCCGCCCTCGGTCTCCGCCCAGCCGCACGCGGGTGTCGAGGGGGATGCTCCCCAGGAAGGGCACCCCGTATCCCTCGGCAGCCCGCTTCCCACCGCCGGAGTCGAAGATGTCTTCCCGGTGACCGCACTTCGGGCACAGGTGGTATCCCATGTTCTCGATGATGCCCAGGATGGGCACGTCCACCCGCTGGAACATCACGAGGCCTTTGCGGGCGTCGAGGAGGGCGATCTCCTGCGGGGTGGTGACGATGACCGCACCCGTGAGGGGCACTGTCTGCACCACGGTGAGCTGGGCGTCGCCCGTCCCCGGCGGGAGGTCGATGACCAGGTAGTCGAGCTCCCCCCAAAGGGTGTCGCCCAGGAATTGCTGGATGCCCTTCATCACCATCGGTCCGCGCCAGATGACCGGGCTGTCGTCCCCGACCAGGAAACCAATGGACATGACCTTCAGGCCGTAGTTCTCCATCGGGTAGATCTTGTTGTCGGCCGTTCCCTCGGGCCTCCCATCGATGCCCAGCATGAGAGGCATGCTGGGCCCGTACATGTCGGAGTCCATGACGCCCACAGTCGCCCCGGCCTCCTTGAGGGCCACGGCGAGGTTCACCGCTACGGTGGACTTGCCCACGCCGCCCTTCCCGCTCGCCACGGCGATGAGGTTCTTCGCGCCGGGCACATCCATCTTGTCCGCCTGGCGAGCCCGCCCCGGGATGTTGGAGGTCATTCGGACCTCCACCCGCTCTGCGCCCGGAAGGGCCGCCACCGCCTCGCGGCACTCTCTCTCCAGCTCCCTCTTCTCGGGGAAGAGGGGCGTGGGGAGCTCGACGGTGAGGGCCACCCTCCCGCCTGAGACTTGTACGTCCTTGACGAAGCCCAAGCTCACGAGGTCCCGCCCCAAGTCGGGCTCCTGCACCCGCCTCAGCGCCTGGAGGACTGCCTCCTGGGTAAGCGCGTTTCCGCTCATGACCGGCTCCTGCTTGGATGGTCGCTTGCGGGAGAAAAGCAACCCCGCCCCTTCCCATCGCGTTGGCGCCTTGCGCCCTTTGGATGTTATCCTGGGTTCTCCTCCCCGCGAAGTCAAATTGGGTAGGCCAGATTGACACCCTGCCCCGCGGGGGTCTATCTGGAAAGGTTTGGAGCGCCCTGCGGGGGCGCGAGCTTCGGGGGGAGATGGACGTTGGACATCATCGTCTGCATCAAGCAGGTGCTGGACCCGGACATCCCGCCTCGGGATTTCAAAGTGGACGAGGACGCCAAGCGGGTCGTCCCTCCCCCCAACGTCCCCCCCGTCGTCAACAACTTCGACGAGTACGCCATCGAAGAAGCCATCCAGATCAAGGAGGCCCACGGGGGGAAGGTCACCGTCCTCACGGTGGGCGAGCCCGCGGCCATGGACTCCCTCAAGAAGGCCCTGGCCATGGGGTGCGATGAGGCCGTCCTCATCCACGACTCGGCCTTCGAAGGCTCAGACGCCTTTGGCTCCGCGCGGGTGCTCGCCGCCGCGGTCGGCAAGCTCGGGCAATTCGACCTCATCCTGTGCGGGCGGATCAGCTCCGACTGGAGCACAGGCTCGACGGCCCTTGCCCTTGCGGAGGCGCTGGGCCTGCCCAGCGCGAGCCAGCTCCAGAAGGTGGAGCCACTGGACAGGAGCGTGCGGTGCGAGCGGGTGGTGGAGGATGGCGTGGAGGTGGTAGAAGTCCCTCTTCCCTGCCTGGTGACGGTGAGCAACGAGATCAACGAGCCCCGGCTCCCCTCGGTCCGGGGGATCCTGACGGCCTCCCGAAAGAAGGTGCCCATCTGGAGCGCGGCGGACCTCGAGCTGGACCCGGAGGGGGTCGGGGCCGGGGCAGCGGCGCTGGAGCTCTTGCGTCTCTACAAGCCCGTCCACGAGAGCAAATGCCTCATCCTCGGGGGGGAAACCCTGGAAGAGGCAGCGGAGAAGCTCGCCCTGAAGCTGCGCGAGGACAAGATCATTTAGCCACTCCGCCCGCGGCGGAGGAAGGATAGCACCTTCGCGAGGGAGAGGAGCCTTGGCCAAAGGGAAAGGGGTCGTCATCTTCGCAGAGCTCAAAGGAAACCGGCTCGCCTCCATCTCGGCAGAGCTCCTGGGGGTGGGGCGGAAGCTGGCCGATGAGCTCGGCGGGGGGCTCGGGGCGGCGCTCTTCGGGGGGGAAGAGGTCCGGGAGCACGCAGGAGGTCTCATCGCCCTGGGCGCCGATAGGGCGTACATCGCCCCATCGCCCCACCTGGCCGGCTACACCAACAGCGCCTACCTCGAAGCTGCCGATTTCCTCCTCCGCTCCGTCGCCCCCGAGGTTTTTCTGCTGGGCAACACCTCCATCGGACGCGACATCGCCCCCCGGCTCGCCTTCCGCCACGGGGCGAGCCTGGCCCACGACTGCACCGACCTGGGAGTAGCGGACGGCGCCCTGGTGGCCGAGCGGCCCGTGTACGGCGGAAACGCCACCTCCGTGGTGCGGAGCCGCACGCCCGAACTCTCCCTGGCGACCGTGCGGGCGAAGGCCATGGACCCCGCCGAGCTCCAGGAAGGGAGGACCGGCGAGGTGAGCGAGATGGCCGTTGAGTTCAAGGAGGGCGCTCTCAAGGCCCGCTTCGTCGAGACCCGGCAGGAGAAGGGAGAGGGGGTCAGGCTCGAGGATGCCGTCATCGTGGTCTCGGGCGGCCGGGGGCTGGGCTCGGGGGAGAACTTTCGCTACCTGGAGGAGCTGGCCGGTGTGCTGAAGGGGGCGGTCGGGGCGTCGCGGGCGGCGGTGGATGCGGGCTGGGTCCCCACCCACATGCAGGTGGGCCAGACGGGGAAGATCGTGAGCCCCAACCTCTACATCGCGGTGGGCATCTCGGGCGCCATGCAGCACATGGTGGGGGCGGGGCCCTCGAAACACATCGTGGCCATCAACACCGACCCCGACGCGCCCATCTTCCAGCGGGCGCACTACGGCGTCGTCGGGGACTACAAGGTAGTGGTGCCGGCGCTCACGAGGAAGCTGAGGGAGCTTCTGGAGGGGTGAGGTATTTGCGGAAACCCTTCCGCTGATTGCGCGGCTTCGACCATTGGCGCAGCCCACGTGAGCGGGGGAACACTGGGGTGCGCGAGCCGATTCCTCGGGAGGCATGCGCTCAAAAAACGGAGCATTAAGCGAATAAAATTCGAAAATCTGGCCTTCGCCAGGATGGGCATCGCATTTTGCTGTCGAATCGCCGGCGTCGAGAGCCTTGCCGTTGGTAGAAGGCTACTTTTGGGTTTCTATCCGATGGTTTTTTTGCTACAATCAGGTCATCCAGCGGCCATTTGGCAAATGTCGCCTGAAACAGGTGGCAGAATTAAACAAAATTCTCTAAAGGGGAATTCGGTGCAGCCATTCGGACCGTTGATGTCCTTATGGTGCAACACATTAGCCGGCAAGTCGTTGCCGGATGATTACCGCGGAAAGGACCGGCGTTGGTGAGTAATCGGGAGCTCTATCACACGAAGTAAAGGGAAACCCCTTGAACGAAGCCGATCTCGAAAGACTAGAAGTTATCCCAAAACCTGCCTGAAGACGCTATAATTCCGCCACGGTCC
>JBHIBR010000218.1:0-4057 GCA_046759145.1 Nitrospinota bacterium
TGGGGGCAGCCCTGGGCCTCCGTTCCCTGGCGGGCTTCGGGGCAGGGGCCATCTCGCCCACAGTGTTCGGCTACATCCTGGACCTCACCAACCCCGCCTCCACCCCCTACCGCCATTGGGGATGGGCCTACGTCTCCCTGGGGTTGGCGGCGGCCATGGGGCCCCTCCTCATGATGTGGCTGAGGCACCTGCCCGAGAGCCGCAAGATGGCGGGCGGCCGCCGCTAGGGCTCTTCCGCACTCCCTCTCGTATCCTCTCCCCGGCCCGAACCCGCGCGGGCGAACAGGTACGCCCGGGTGTGGCGCACAACCTCGTTTTCGGCGAAATCGGCCAGATAATCGTGCCGGCAGATGGCCCGCTCTTCCACTTCGGGAAGCCGGCGGGCACGGAAGCCGCGCTCTCCCGCCTCGCGCCAGAGCCGCTCCGAGCCCTCGAAGCCGGGGCCCGCGTGGAGCAGGGTGAGATACCAGCGGACCGAGGGAGCCGAGAGCACCTGCCGGTCGAGGTCACTATCGACGGGAGGGAATACCGATACCACCATGTCGGGTCGGTAAAGGGCAAGGGCTTCGGCGGCAGAAAGGCGCTCCACTGGGAGGGGCTCGCCCCGCCCGGGGGCCACGCGGCCCCAGGCGAAGAGCCGGCTCTTTTGAGCCCCCCTCGGCAACCGGGGCTCCAGGGAAGTGGGCGCATTCGCTCCCACCCGGGTGCCGGCGGGCACCCCGGGGCCGGGGGCCTCGGGGTCTGTGGCGATGAGCTGAGCGCCGCACTCCCTAAGCGCCCGGGCCAGCGCGCCGCGGCCCGCCCCCACCTCAAGGAGGAGGCGCGGGGCGAGGGTGCGGATCACCCCCGCCAGGGCCTCCGCAAGCTCCCGGGTGGGGAGGACGAAGATGCCCCGCTCGATGCAGTGAGGGAGCCACCCCTCGCCCCGTTCGCACGCCCGCAGGAGAGAAAGGGCCTCTTCCTCCCCCAGGAGGTTGAACCCGCCGCCCCTACACGCTTGGCCCGCAGCGGTTGATGGCGAAGGCGTTGTTCTCATTCAGGATCTCCGCCTTGGTCATCTTGCCCGAGGCCACCTCGAGCACCTCGTTGTAGACGCGAAGGCCCGCCTCCTCGATGGAGGTGCCCTCGAAGATGTCCGAGACGTCCACCTCGGTGGTGTCCCTCATGAGCTCCACCGACCGCGGGTTGCCCGAGATGCGGATGGTCGCCATCAGGGGGTGGTTGATGGTGTGGCCCCCTCCGGTGGAGAAGATCATGACGGTGGCGCCCCCCGCGGCGATGCCCGTGATGGACTCCCCTCCGTGGCCCGGCGTGTCCATGAGGTAGAGGCCCGCCATCCTGCCGGGCCGCCCGGCCCAATCCAGCACGTCCACGATGGGGGCCTTGCCCGCCTTCTGGATGGCGCCCAGGCTTTTCTCCTCGATGGTGGTGAGGCCCCCCTCGATGTTGTCCCCCGTGGGCTGGGAACCCCGCAGGTCCACCCCCATGGCCAGGCACTGCCCCTCCATGCGCCGCACCATGGCCCAGATCCTCTCCCCCAGCTCGGGCCGCACACACTGGGCGGCCAGCACGTCCTCGCCGCCCATCATCTCGGTGGTCTCGGCCATGAGGGCCCGGCCGCCCAGGCGCACCACCTGCTCGGTCACCCAGCCCGTGGCCTTGTTGTGGGAGAGGCCGCTCGTGGTGTCCGAGGTGCCGCAATTGAGCCCCAGCAGGAGCTCCGAGACGCCCACCTCCTCGCGCTGCTGCCGGCTGATGTGGCGCAGCATCTCCATGCCGATGCGGGTGGCCTTGGCCGTCGCCTCGATGGCGCCGCCCGAGCGGCGGATGTTCACCGCCTCGACGGGCTTCCCGCTCCTGGCGACCTGGTGGGCGATCTCCTCCGCCGTGCAGCCCTCCTCCCGGTGGTGGTCGATGACGATGACGCCAGCTGCGTTGGCGTTCAGACCGTGGCCCACGAGCGTCTCGAAGGTGCGCCTGAGGTCGGGGCCGATCTGGCAGCGGCCCAGCGGGTGGGTGAGGGCCACCGAGCCCCGAAGGGTGCGGGCGACCCGCTCGCAGGTGGAGTTGGCGTAGAGCGTGCCCGAGAGGACGAGGAGGTAGTTCCGCGCCCCCACCGAGCCGTCCTCGCGGGGATAGCCAAACCAGGTCTCTCGCATGGTGTCCTCTCCCTCTCCGGTGCGGCCCCGTTCAGCCGGACCGGCGGCCCGCCAGGTCGCCCCGGCCGCGGTTGCTCTCGAGGTTGTGCACGTGGATGTAGTCGCCCTCGCGGATGTTCGCGCTCGCGCTCCCGATGCTCAGGCCGTACTTGAGCACCGATTCTCCCTTCTTGAGGTCCTTGAGGGCAACCTTGTGGGCGTAGGGGATCTCCTGGTTGGCCTTGAGCCGGCGCCCCCGCTTGCCCTCGAACAGGATCTCCACCTCCTCGCCCGCCTTGACGGAGCCGAGGCAGGTGGCGACGGAGTCATCTTTGTGAATCTGCATGGCGGTGACGACCATGGTCTTTAGGTCCTCCCAACGTGAGGCTCTGCGCGCTACGATAACACGTGGACCCCTTCAGAGCGGCGGCGGAAGGGGCACCCCCAGCCGCTCGGCGTGGCCCGCGAGCTCCCGCCAGAGCGCCTCCTTCAGGAGAATCCCCTCTCGCGTCGCCGCCTCTTTCCTGCGGCCCGAACCCTCGCCCGGGAGCCGGATCTCCCGAAAACCGGGCGCCAGGCGGCTCCCCCGGATGCGCGAGGCGATGGCGTCCACGCGCGACGCGAACTCGTCGCCGAGACAGCGGGCCGGGTTGATGGCCAGGGCGAAGAGGCTCAGCCGGAAGGGCTGGCTCAGGTCGAGCCAGTCGGGTAGATCGGCGTCGAATTGAGAGCCCGTAAGCGCACCCGTCAGCATGCTGAACATCAGGGCGAGGCCGTATCCCTTGTAGTCGCCCACCGGGAGCATGGTCCCCCGGAGGGCGGCCCGGGCATCCGTCGTGGGCTTTCCCTCGGCATCGAGGGCCCAGCCCTCGGGGATGGGCTCCCCCGTCTTGGCCGCCAGGATGACGTAGCCCCGCGCCACCTTGCTGGTGGCCATGTCGAAGAGGAGCGGATGGGGCTGGGAGGAGGGGATGGCGAAGGCGATGGGATTGTTGCCCAGGATGCGCTCGGCACCGCCCCAGGGGGCTAGGTTGGCGGCGGCGGCGCTGATGACGATCCCGATCTGGCCGTGGGCCAGCGCCTTCTCCGCCAGCCAGCCGATGTGCCCGGCGTGGGAGCAGCTCCGCACCCCGGCCGCCGCCACGCCCGCGCTCTTTGCCTTCTCGCAGGCCGCCTCCATGGCCCAGGCGCCGGCCACGGCCCCCATGGCGTCGTCGCCCTCGATGAGCTGATAGGCGGGGAGGTCCTGGCTCACCCGGATGCGCGGGTGGGCCTTGATGGTCCCTCCCGCCAGGCGCTGGAGGAAAGTCCCCACCCGCACGCAGCCGTGGCTCGTCACGCCGCGCAGCTCGGCATCCACCGTCTGCTCGGCGGAGAGGGACGCATCCTCCTCCGGAAGGCCCTGGGCCACGTAGAGGGATCTTAGGAACTGATGCAGGGCCTCAGCGGAGACCCTCCGCTCCGCCACGCGCGTTCCCCCCTCCTCCCCACGAACCGGGACCCCTCTCGCCAGGCTCTCGGGAGAGCTCTATGTTACCGCCCCGCATCGTCCCGGCAAGCCCCTCCCCTGCTCTCTCTGTCACCCCGCGTGAAGCGAAAAAACCGTAGAAGAAGGTGACATCATCGTAGCGCCGGCCTCCGGCCGGCCCCGCCACAGCCGGCGAGACGCCGGCGCTACTGCCCCTTGTCATTCCGAGCGCAGCGAAGAATCTCTCTCCTTTCCCGGCTCTCTGTTCGGGCGATCCCGTCTGTCTCACGGTCCCTTCGCTTCGGCAGATTGACAGACAACCGGTAGACGAAAGCCGATCGCCACCCTCTTCCCGGGCGGAGCGGGCGAGAAGTGTTACAATCGGCCCAAGGGTCGAGCATCACCTAGGCTCTCGGAGAGTTGCTGTGGAGAGCGCCGCGGGACCGCAGCC
>JBHIBR010000219.1:0-4011 GCA_046759145.1 Nitrospinota bacterium
CCATCATCCGCAAGGTGGGCGTGGAGACGGGGGGGAGCAACATCCAGTTCGCCGTCAACCCCGACGATGGCCGCATGCTCATCATCGAGATGAACCCACGGGTTTCGCGCTCCTCGGCGCTGGCCTCCAAGGCCACCGGCTTCCCCATCGCCAAGATCGCCGCAAAGCTCGCCATCGGCCTCACCCTGGATGAGATCCGAAACGACATCACCCAGAAAACCCCCGCCTCCTTCGAGCCCGCCATCGACTACTGCGTGGTCAAATTCCCGCGGTTCACCTTCGAGAAGTTCCCCGAGACCGAGCCTGTCCTCACCACTCAGATGCGCTCGGTGGGGGAGGTGATGGCGATCGGCCGCACCTTCCGGGAGTCCCTCCAGAAGGCCGTCCGCTCCCTCGAGATCGACCGCGACGGCCTGGATTTCCCCGCCCTCACCGGCTGGGGGGAGATGGGCCGGGCGGCGCGCCGGGCGTTTTTGGAAAACAATCTCCGCCGCCCCGGCCCCGAGCGCGTCTGGCAGCTCGCCCAGGCATTCCGGGAGGGCTTCGGCGTGGAGGAGTGCTACGAGCTCACCCGCATCGACCCCTGGTTCCTGCGCCAGTTCCGGGAGCTCGTGGCCCTGGAGGGGGAGATCGCGGAGGCGGGGGCGGGGGCGGGGCGGCGAAGTTCTCTTCCGCCCGCGCTGCTCCGCCGGGCGAAGCGGGATGGTTTCTCGGACGCAGCCATCGGGAGGCGCACGGGCCGGGCGGAGGGAGAAATTCGGCGGGAGCGCCACGCTGCCGGCCTCCAGCCCGTCTACAAGCGGGTGGACACCTGCGCCGCCGAGTTCGAGGCCTACACGCCCTACCTCTACTCCACCTACGAGGAGGAGTGCGAGGCGAGGCCCACCGACCGCCCGAAGGTCCTCATCCTCGGCAGCGGGCCCAACCGCATCGGCCAGGGGATCGAGTTCGACTACTGCTGCGTCCACGCCGTCCAGGGGTTCGCCGAGGCGGGCTACGAGTCCATCATGGTGAACTGCAACCCCGAGACCGTGAGCACGGACTACGACACCTCGGACCGCCTCTACTTCGAGCCCCTCACCCTAGAGGATGTGCTCGCCATCATCGAGACCGAGAAGCCCCGGGGCGTGGTGGTCCAGTTCGGGGGGCAGACGCCCTTGAAGCTCGCCATCCCGCTGCTGGAGGCGGGCGCCCCCATCCTCGGCACCTCGCCCGAGAGCATCGACCTCGCCGAAGACAGGAGGCGCTTCAGCGAGCTTTTGCGAAAACTCCGCCTCGCCCAACCCCCGGGGACGACGGCGACCTCGCTTGCGGGTGCGCGCGATGCCGCGGTGAGGCTCGGCTTCCCCCTGCTGGTCAGGCCCTCCTACGTGCTCGGGGGGCGGGCCATGCAGGTGGTCCACGACATGGAATCCCTCCTCGCCTACATGACCGAGGCGGTGCGCGTCTCGCCCCGCCACCCGGTCCTCATCGACCGCTTCCTGGCCGACGCCGTGGAGGTGGACGTGGACGCCGTATCGGATGGCGAGCGCGCCGTCGTGGGCGGCGTGATGGAGCACATCGAGGAGGCGGGCATCCACTCGGGGGACAGCGCCTGCGCCCTTCCGCCATACTCCCTCGGCCCGGACGTGGTGGAGGAGCTGAAGCGCCAGACGCGGCTCCTCGCCCGGGCCCTGAACGTCCTCGGCCTCATCAACGTCCAGTTCGCCGTCCAGCGCCGCCAGGCCTACGTGCTCGAGGTGAACCCCCGGGCGAGCCGGACGGTGCCCTTCGTGAGCAAGGTGACCGGAGTGCCCCTCGCCCGCATCGCGGCCCGCGTCATGGCGGGGGCGAAGCTCGCAGACCTCGGCCTCACAGAAGACCCGCCCGTGCGCCACGTGGGGGTGAAGGAAGCGGTCTTTCCCTTCAAGAAATTCCCGGGTGTAGATGTGCTGCTCGGCCCCGAGATGAAGAGCACGGGGGAGGTGATGGGTCTCGGGAGGGATTTTCCCTCCGCCTTCCTGAAGGCCCAGCTCGGGGCGGGGGAGAAGATTCCTCTCTCGGGCACTGCGTTTGTGAGCGTGCGGGATGAGGATAAGGCTGGCCTCGTCCCCCCCGCCCAGATGCTCGTAGACCTCGGCTTCAAGCTCCTCGCCACCGAGGGCACCCACCAGGCCCTCGCCACGGCCGGCGTCCCCTCCGAGCGGGTGCCGAAGGTGACTGAGGGCGTAAGGCCCCACTGCGTGGACCGGATGGGGGCGGGGGAGGTCTCGCTTGTCATCAACACCACCCGGGGCCGCCAGGCCATCCTGGACTCTTACACCATCCGGCGCACTGCGCTTGTGCGCGGCATCTTCTACTGCACCACCCTCTCCGCCGCCCAGGCGGCAGTGCGCAGCATCGCGGCACTGCAGGAGGGGGAGCTGGGGGTGAGGAGCTTGCAGGAGTATCATGGGGTAGTGAGAGCGGCGGCGCGAGCTTTGCACTGAAGGGTGCTGGATTGCTCGAAGTTGAGCCGGAAACCACAGGCTGAAGATAAGAATGAGGTCGCCATGGAAACCGAGAAGCGCCCCCAAGACCCCGACGAGGTGCGGGAGATGGTGAAGGAGGGTTACGCCCGCGTTGCGGAGAAAAGCTCCTCTTGCTGCTGCGGCCCGCCCCCCCATGCCGCGGAGCTCAGCCGGAAGCTCGGCTACACCGACGAGGAGCTCCAGGCCGTCCCCGAGGGGGCAAACCTCGGCGTGGGTTGCGGGAATCCGACGGCCCTCGCCTCCCTCCGGCCGGGCGAGGTGGTGGTGGACCTCGGCTCGGGTGCCGGCATGGACGTTTTCCTCGCCGCTCGCCAAGTGGGCCCCGCGGGCCGCGTCATCGGCGTGGATATGACCGACGAGATGCTCGAAAAAGCCCGCAAGCACGCAGAGGAAGGGGGATTCGAGAACGTCGAGTTCCGCAAAGGACAGATCGAGGACCTCCCGCTCGATAGCGAGAGCGCGGACGTGATCATCTCGAATTGTGTGATCAACCTGTCTCCCGAAAAGGACCGGGTCTTCCGCGAAGCCTACCGGGTGCTCCGCCCCGGCGGCCGGCTCATGGTCTCTGACCTCGTTCTGGAGAGGCCGCTACCTCCCGAAGTGCTGGACAACATCGAGGCCTACCTCGGTTGCGTGGGCGGCGCCGCCCTGCGGGCGAAGTACCTGGAGATGGTGGAAGGAGCGGGGTTCCGTGACGTCAAGGTCATCCAGGAAGGGAAGTTCGCGGACGCCGTCTGCTGCGACGACCCGCAGGTCCGCGAGGCTGCCGAGAAGTTCGGGGTCGAGATGGACCAGGTGAGAGGGCTCCTCAAAGCCGTGACCAGCCTCCACCTCCACGCGGTGAAGTGAGGGGGTGAGGAGTTTGCATGTCGAGGTAGATTGCTGGAAAAAGTTCTCCGAATTTATCTCCGATGTTAAGGATCCCAGAACAACCAGAACAATTCGATACGTTTATCGCGGTCTTTCCAATTATTCCTATGAATTGAAACCGGGGATAGGGAGAATTATTAAGGACAGAAACGACGGCTGCCCGCAATTCTCTAGTTTTCAACCAGCATTAGAACGGAATATCTTTCAGGAATTCAAGGATCGCGCTGCCGCTCACTTTCCGGATTCTGAGCGATCCGATATGGAATGGCTTGTTCTTGCACGTCATCACTTCCTGCCTACAAGACTGCTTGACTGGACATGGAGCCCGCTTGTGGCCGCCTACTTCGCTGTCGAGGACGATTTGGACAAATGCGATGCTGCAATAGTCAGGGTGAAGTTAGGAGAATTCTGGGTCCGGCAATCGTGGGATAAGTTTGACCCTTTTGCTATAGAGGAAGATTGTTTTTATTATCCAAAATTCAGCTCGCCAAGGATCATCGCTCAAAGCGGGTTGTTTTCCATACATCCCAAACCGAATCAAAAGTTTGAAGCCAAATCTGACAGGTACAAAATCAAAGGCTCCTTTCGCCGCGAATTGAAAACCCGACTAGCTTTCCTTGGAATCCATAGG
>JBHIBR010000220.1:0-3998 GCA_046759145.1 Nitrospinota bacterium
GGCCGCCCTGGAGGACTCTTTCTGGGTGGAGCCGCTCGGCCCTCCTTCCTCTTCCGGTGTGGTCCCGTGAGGAAGGCCTTCTACGTCGCCATCGAGGGACCCCTGGGGGTGGGAAAATCCACCCTGGCCCGACGCCTCGCCGCGCGGCTCGGGGCCGGCCTGGTGCTGGACCCTGCGGGGGGGAATCCCTTCCTGGCGCGCTTCTACCGCGACCGGGAGCGCTACGCCCTCCCCACCCAGCTCCACTTCCTCCTCAACCGCCATCGCCAGCAGGAGGAGGTCCGCCGGAGCAAGTTCTTCCAAAGTTATGTCGTCTCCGACTATCTTATGGAGAAGGACCGCATCTTCGCCCGCCTCAATCTGGAGGGGGAGGAGATGCAGCTCTATGAGGAGGTGTGGCGGCGATTGGGAGCAGGCGCGCCGCCCCCGCATCTCGTGGTGCTGCTCCGCGCCAGCACTGAGGAGCTTCTCCGCCGGGTGGCCCGTCGCGACCGGCCCTTCGAGCGGGGGATGGAGCGCGACTACCTGGACGCCCTCAACGGTGCCTACGCGGAGTTCTTCGCCCGCTACCGGGGGGCGCCCGTGCTGGAGTTGGACACGGAGAAGGTGGACCCGACCCGGGATGAGGGGGCGCTCGAGGAACTGGTGGGCGCCGTCCGGAAGAAGGCGGAATGAGGCTGTGCGGTGCATCCAAGACGTGCGGGAGATGAGGGAGGCGTGCCGCACGGCGCGCCGGGAGGGTAAGACCCTGGGGTTCGTCCCCACCATGGGGGGGCTCCATGCGGGGCACGCGAGCCTCATCGAGCGGGCGTGCCGGGAATGCGACGCTGCGGCCATCAGTCTCTTCGTCAACCCCACCCAGTTCGGGCCGGGGGAGGATTACGGGAGCTACCCCCGAACCTGGGAGGAGGACCTGCGACTCGCCCGCTCGCTGGGGGTGGACCTTGTGTTCCACCCGGACGTGGCGGAGATGTACCCGAAGGGGTTCAGCACCCACGTAGAGGTCGAGCGGCTGGCGGCCGGCCTGTGCGGGCGGCACCGGCCGGGGCACTTCCGGGGCGTGGCCACAGTGGTGCTCAAACTCTTCGCGGTCGTCCGCCCCCATCGGGCCTACTTCGGGGAGAAGGACTACCAGCAGCTCGTCCTTATCCGCCGCATGGTGGAAGACCTGAGCCTGGAGGTAGAGGTTGTGGGCTGCCCCATCGTCCGGGATCCGGACGGCCTCGCCCTGAGCTCGAGAAACGCCTACCTCAATGCCGAGGAGCGGCGGCGCGCTCTCGCGCTCCATCGGGGCCTGGGGCGCGCCCGGTCCCTGCTCGCCGCAGGGGAACGCAGGGCTGCGGCCCTCGAGGCGGCTGCACGGGAGGAACTGGAGCGAGAGGGCCTCCGGGTGGATTACGCCTCGGTTGTCCATCCCGATACCCTGGAACCCCTCGAGCGGGTGGAGGCCCCTGCGCGCATGGCGGTGGCTGCGTGGGTGGGTCGGGCGAGGCTGATCGACAACTGCCCGTTGGATCCGCCCCAAGGGTAGGAGTGGAGCATGTTTCCCCAGATGATCCCCGTGGCGGGGGCGCTCCTGATTGCCTTTTCCTCCACTCCCGGGCCAGTCATGCCCGAGGGGAGTGAGCCCGCGCTTTGGGCCGAGCGGATGGAGGCGGGGCCGCGGGCTGGGGAGGAGCTCTACGCGCTCGCACTCAGCGCTTTCCGCGACAAGCTTTACGGGGCGGCGGTCGGGGGATTTCGCCGCTACCTCGCCCAGGTGCCCCAGGGGCCCCACGCGCCCTCGGCCCGCTACCTCTTGGGTGAGGCCTACCGCCTCTCGGGGAAGCCGAAAGCAGCCCTGGGCGCTTACCAGGAGCTGATCGAGAAGCATCCCAAGTCGGGCTTCGTGGATGGGGCGAGGCTTCGGAGGGGGATCCTCTTTTTCCGGGCAAACCGCTTCGCCGAGGCGCTGCGCGAGCTGGAGCAGGTGCGCTCGGCGGAGAGCCGCCCCCGATCCCTCTTCTGGCAGGGCCAGAGCTTGCTACGGCTCGGCCGCGCGCGGGAGGCGCTCGAGGCGTTTGCCGATCTCAGGGCGCTGAGCCCGGAATCCCCTCTCGCGCGTCGGGCTCGGTTCTACGAGGCGTTTGCCCGCCGCCGGACGGGTGACCGGGAGGAGGCCGTCCAGGGTTTTCGCGCCTTCCTGAGAAAGGAGAAAGACCCCTCTCTCCGGGCGCGGGCGCGCTGGGAGCTCGTCCAGGCCTTGCTGGAGGGGCACCGCTGGGAGGAGGCAGGCCGGGAGATCGAAATCCTCCTGCGGGAGCCATCTTCCAAGGGGAGGGACCGGCCGGCGCGGGGGCGACTGCTCCTGACGCTGGCCCAGGTGCGCTACCGGGAGAAAAAATACCCGGAGGCTGCGGTTCGCTTCGGCGAGGCGTTGAGAGAACGCCTGGGGAAAGAGGAGCGGCGGCTATCGCTTCGGGGTCTCGCCGAAAGCAGCCAGGCTGCGGGCGCCCACGCGAAGGCCGCCCGCGCCTTCCGCGAGCTGCTCTCTGACCGAAAGGTGGCTCCGGCCGACCCCCTCTGGGGCAAAGCCCTGCGGAGCTACCTGGCGGCCGGCCTCTGCCGGCCCGCGGAGGCATCCTTCATAGAGCGCATCGAGCAGAGAGCCTCCGCCCACCTGGGGGCCGGCGGCCTCTACCTCCTGGGGCGCTGCCTCGAATCCATGGGAGGAAGCCGGAGGGCAGTGGCGCACTACCTGCGCCTTGAGGAAACCCATCCGCGCGCCCCGGAGGCCCCTTGGGCTCTCTTCCGGGCGGGGAAGCTGCTGCTGGCGAGCGGGCAGTCGGGGGAGGGCCTCAAGCGCCTCCTTTCCTTCGCCGAGCGTCACCCGGAGAGCTCCCTCGCCCCCCGGGCTATCCTCCTCGCCGCGCAGACCCTCTTCCGGGGCAAGCGCTACGAGGAAGTGCTGGCGAGCCTGCCGCGGGAGCGAGTCGGGCCCTGGGGGGAGCCCTATGGGGCGCTGGCCGTGCGCCTTCGGGCGGAGGCGCTGCTGAACCTCGGACGTTTCCGCGAGGCCCTTGGGCCCCTCCGTGAGATGCTCTCGAAGGGAAAGCCAGAGCAGAAGGCGCGAGCGGGATACCTCCTCGGCCTCGCCCACTATCGTCTGGGCGAGTGGCGGGAAGCCCGGCGTAGCTGGGGAGGGAGGATGGAGCAGTTCCCTCCCGCCCTCCGCCAGGAGGCCCTCTTCCTCTCCCTCCTCGCCGCGGTGCAGGAGGGTGCCCGAGAGGAAACCGCCACCCTCGGCCGGAAGGTCCTTGGCCTTCCGAAGCTCTCTCCCGAGCGCCGAGGGAGGGCCGTCTTCGAGCTTGCCCGTGCCCTCGTGGAGCTCGGGAAGGCGGGGGAAGCGGAGAAGGTGCTGGGGGCGGGCCTCAAGGACTTCCCCCGGGGGGAGCTCGACCGGGCAGCGCGACTCTTGCTCGCCGGGCTCCTCTACGAGAGGAAAGAGTTCGCGGAGGTGGTGCCCGTCTTGCGGGAGTGGCTGGCCCGCTATGAGGGGCAGGAGGGAGAGGCGCGCGCGCTGCTCCTGCTCGGCCAGTCGGAGCTCGAGCGGGGCAAGAGGCGCGAGGCGGCGGAGCTCCTCGAGCGGCTGCTTGACCGCCACCCGCGGGTGCGGGAGCGAGGGCGGGTGCTCTTCCAGCTCGGCCAGCTTTATGACGGTTTGGGCGAGCGAGGGCGGGCCGTGCTCCGTTACCGGGCCTATCTCGATGAGGTGGCCTCTTCGAAGCAGGGCGCGGGCGTAGCCCTCCGCATGGGGGAGCTCCTCCTTGAAGAAGGGAAGGTGGAGGAGGCAACAAGAGCTTGGGAGCAGGCGGCCGTCAGGGATGCGGGCTCCGTCTCCCTCCAGGCTCGCTACCGGCTCGGGGAGCTCTATCTAAAGCGGGGAGAGAAAGAGAGGGCTCTGGCAGCCTTCTCGGCCGTCGCGCGGGCCGGTGTCGCGGGAGCGGAGGGCTGGGGGC
>JBHIBR010000221.1:0-3995 GCA_046759145.1 Nitrospinota bacterium
GAGCCGGCCCGTCCGCAGGAGAAGACCTCGATGAGAGCCATCTCCCTGGGATTCCGCAGCGTCTGCCGCAATCTCGTGCGGACCACGCTGGTGGTCTTGGTGATGGGGCTCAGCGTAGGCCTCTTCCTCACCATGCTTGCCACCGGGGCCAGCACCCGGGAGCAGGCCCGGCGACTGCGCGCCCAGGTGGCCACCCTCATCGAGGTGAACCCGGCTGGCCAGGCGGGAGGCGGGAGCGGCCGCCGCTCCCTGCCCGGGGATGTGGCCGCCCTGAAGGCCCTGCCGAAGGTGGCGCGGGTCGAGCGATACGTCCGCCGCCAGTTTGTGAACAACAAGCGCAAGCCCGCCACGGGCGTGCTGGTGGGCGTCGAGCCCGGGGCTTCCCTGCGCCTCTCGGCCATGGGCGGCTTCATCTCAAGCCCGAGGCTCATCGCCGGCCGGGGCTTCGTGCCGGAAGATGCGGACCGACCCGTTGCCATCGTGGGGAAGGTCTTCGCGCAGAATCTTGGCTTGGCGCTGGGCTCGAGGTTCAGCCTGCCGGCCGCGGAGTTTCAGCGGCGCACCCGGCCCGACCCGAAGGTCCGGGACCTGGAGGCGGAGGTCATCGGGATCTTCGAGACCCGCGTGCTCTACGGGGATAACCAGGTTTTTGTCCCCCTCGAGCTCGCCCGGCGGACACTCGGCCTGGACGGGGACCGGGTGAGCCAATACTACGTGACGGCCCAAGCGGCCGACCACGTGCCCAGAGTGGCGAAGTCCATCCGACAACTTCTCGGCGGGCGGGCCGACGTGATCAGCCAGGACGCAGCCGCCCTCGCGGCCGCCCGCTCCTTCGAGGCGGTGAGCGTCAACAGCCGCTGGGGCGCCTCCATCTCCGCCCTCGCGGGCGCCCTGGTCATCTTCTTCACCATGTTCCTCGTGACCCGCGAGCGCACCCGCGAGATCGGGGTGCTCAAAGCCATCGGCGCCTCAGATGGAGACGTGGGAAGGCTCTTCGCCGCCGAGACGGCTGCCCTGGCGATCTTGGGCGGGGCCCTGGGCTTCCTCATCTACGCCGGGCCCGGCGGGGCGCTGGTGCTTCTGTTCCTGGGCGAGGTGGGGACGGCGGGCGGCCTCGCCGGGCAGTACGGGATCTCGGGGGGCCAACTCGCCTACGGGATCGCCTTGACGGCGATCTTTGCCCTGGCGGGCAGCGCCTATCCCGTGGCCCGCGCCATCCGGATGCGGCCGGCGAGCGCCATGCGAGCGGCCTGAACCCCCAGGCGTGAGCGGCATCGGGCGGCTCTCAGGAGATTGTGGAACGGTGGAACACGTCATCGAGCTCTTGGACGCGCGGAAGGAATACCGCATGGGCCGCAACGTTGTGGTGGCCCTGGACGGGGTGACGTTTCGGCTGCCGCCGGGGACCTTGGCGGCGGTGGTCGGGCCCAGCGGGAGCGGAAAGACCACCTTGTTGAACCTCATGGGCGCCCTCGACCGGCCCACCTCTGGGCGGGTGCTAATCGGGGGCGCCGACCTGGGCCCCCTCTCCGAGGCAGAGCTCACCGCTCACCGGCGGCGGACGGTGGGTTTCGTCTTCCAGGATTTCGGTCTCATCCCAAACCTCTCTGCACTCGAGAATGTCATGCTCCCCATGGAATTCGCGGGCGTCCCCAAGGCGGAACGCCGCCAGCGCGGGGAGCGTCTCCTCGCGGCGGTCAGGATGTCCCATCGGGCCAGCCATCGGCCGGGGCGGCTGAGCGGGGGCGAGCAGCAGCGCGTCGCCATCGCCCGGGCGCTCGCCAACGACCCCGCCATCCTGCTCGCGGATGAGCCCACCGGGAACCTGGACTCCAAAACGGGGGTGGAGATCGTGGAGTTCTTCCGGAGGATCGTGGCCGAAGACGGCAAGACGGTGGTCGTCGTCACCCACGACGAGAAGCTCGTCGAGGGAGCCCACCAGAAGTTCCACCTCGTGGACGGACGGATCGCCCAGCGGCCCCGCCAATCCGCGCCCTAGGGCCCGGGGCCCGCCGGCCGCTTCGCTCCCGGGCTCTTCCCACCCGCCCACCCCAAGGGACCTCCACTGACAACGACGCCAGGCCGGCCCCGTGGTATGTATAAGGAGGCTTTGCGTGCGGTGGGCTGGCAGAAGCTCTCCGGCCTGCGGGGAACCCAGGAGAGGAGGAGGCTCACAGTGCAGGCGCTCGACCGGCTGGCAGAACGTTACAAGGAGTTCGCGCCCACCCTGCTCCGGGTGGGGCTGGCGGCGGTCTTCATCTACCACGGCTGGATAAAACTTCTGGACTTGAGCGGGAGCGTGAAATCTTTCGCCCAGCTAGGGATCCCCTTCCCCACCCTCTCGCTGGCGGCGGTGGTGTTGCTGGAGCTGTTGGGGGGGATCGGCCTGCTCCTCGGCTACTGGGTGCGCTACCTCACGCCCCTTTTTGTCCTCCATATGCTGGTGGCCATCGTGACGGTGCACTGGCCAAAGGGCTTCAACGTCTTCCGGGGAGGCTGGGAGTTCAACCTGGTCCTGATCCTGGCGAGCCTCTCGCTCTTCCTCACGGGTCCGGGCGCCTGGGGCTTAGAGCGCCAGACGCGTGCCCGCCGCTAGGAGCTGAGCGGAGGCGATGAGCGGCGGGGGTGGCCGGCCGGTCCCTGCCCCCTGAGAAGGGAAAAGCGCAAGCGCCCCGCGGGAGAGCGAGGAGATGGACCCCAGAGCCCGGGAGCTCTTCGAGGAGGCCTTCGAGCACCACAAGCGGGGAGAGTTCCAGAGGGCCATCGAGCTCTACCAGGCTTCCATCGACGCCTGCCCCTCGGCCGAGGCCTACACCTTCATGGGCTGGGCTTACAGCCACATGGGCGACCTGGAGCGGGCCATCGAGCTCTGCCAGAAGGCCATCACCACCGACCCCGACTTCGGAAACCCTTACAACGACATCGGGGCCTACCTCATCCAGATGGGTCGCGCCGAGGAGGCCATCCCCTGGCTCGAGCGCGCCACGGAGGCATCCCGCTACGAATCCCCCCAGTTTCCCCACATGAACCTGGGGCGCGTGTACCTCAGGCAGCACAACTATCAGGAGGCCGCCCGCTCCTTCGAGCGGGCGCTCGAGATCGACCCGAACTACCGGCCCGCCCGCGTCCAGCTCGCCCGACTGCGGGCGATGTTCAACTGAGGGGCGGGCGTTCCCCCTCTCAACGGCCGCTCACGCCCCTGTCGGAATGCCGCGGGAGGCGCGAGCGACAGCGCACCCTCCCTCAGGGTTCCCGGAAGGGTAGCTACACCTGAGAAGGGCTCCCCTCCCCGGCCGTCCAGGCCGGCCAGGGGCGGGATGGACTCTTCGTGGCACTCCTGGCAGCGCGCCCGCGTGCGCTCCAGGATGAAGAAGGCGAGCTTGCCCCGGCCGCCCGTCCGGTGGGAGAGATGACACTGGACGCAGGGTGTCTCGAGCAGGAAGTGGTCGGTGATGGCGTGGAAGCGCTCGGGCGCGAGGGAGACGACACGGTCCGCGCCGTGGCATTTCGCGCAGTCCTTGTCCAGGATCGGGCGGAAGACGCGGGAGGGCTGCTCGTAGTCGCCGATGATGAACCTCCAGAGGTCGCCTGAGGCGAGCCAGGTGGTCCGCGCCATCCCGAGGAGGCCGTCCTCCCCGTGGCAGCGGATGCAGCCCACCTCGCCCTTGGCCGTGTGCCAGCCCGAAAGCGTCTCGACCTGCGGGGGCGGGCGGCCGCCGTCGTCGAAGTATTCCTGGTGGTCGGCCAGGTGGCAGTAGGTACAGAAGGGGTCGTAGGACTCGAGCGTCCGGATCCCCCGGAGGAACAAGAGGGGGCCCGCCAGGAGGGCCACCACCACCAGAAGGACCCAGGTAAAAGGGTGAAGCATCCAGATCCTCTGAGCCCTCCCCTGAGCGCGAGACCCCCCGAACCACCTCCTCCCCTTCCGACTCCGCTCCGGGCCGGCTGGTGCCCCTGAAGTCCCTTTTGTTATAGTAAAGGCTGGGCGCCTTCCC
>JBHIBR010000222.1:0-3972 GCA_046759145.1 Nitrospinota bacterium
GGACCGTGGCGGAATTATAGCGTCTTCAGGCAGGTTTTGGGATAACTTCTAGGAATAGTGCCGGCAATAGGAACGCTAGAATCCTTAGAGTGGAGCCGCGCCTTCGCCAAGGCTCAAGAGCACGCATTTTCGCAGTTTATTTCGCCTTAAATGCTCGCCCAAGATGACCCCGGAACTTTGCCCCCCCGGCCTCACCAACCTGGGGCACCTGCGGCGGACCGAATGGGCTGAGGCTTCCTCCCCTACCAGCCTGCGGCGTAGGACTCCCGCCGCGGGTCTGCGCCCGCAAGAAGGAAGCCCGTCTTAGGGTCCTTCACGATGCAGCAGACGCTCCCGGCGCGCCAGTGGTAGTCCTTCCACGCCTCCATCTTGTAGCCGCGCTCGCGGAGCGGGCCGCCGGCGGCCCCGAGCAGCCGCTCCTCGGCCAGCGCCCGGCCGGGGGCGTACTCGTGGGGCCAGAACGAGTTGGGGAAGTTGTAGGTCCCCGCACGGGCCACCTCGACGGCCATCTGCGGCATCATCCCAAAGACCGCGTGGTTCAGGAACACCTGGAGCATGGCCTGGGGCTGGAGGTCGCCCCCGGGCGTGCCGAAGGTCATGTAGAAGCGGCCTTCCTTGAGCGCAAGCGCCGGGCTGGGGGTGAGTCGCGGGCGCTTCCAGGGGGCGACGGCGCTGGGGTGGCCCTCCTCGAGCCAACTCTGCGAGCCGCGCGAAGAGACCGACGCGCCCACGCCGGGCACGATGGGCGTGTCGGACGATGCGTCCGAGGGCGTCGCGGAGAAGGCGTTGCCCTGGCCGTCCACTGCGGTGCAGTAGGAGGTGTCCTGCTGGGGCTCGCTCGCGCCGACCCTCTCCCGCACGGGCGCCTCGCCGCCTTCTCCCCAGGCCGGGGCTTCGCCCTGCTCCGCCCAGGGGTCCCCGTGGGGCGCCATCTCGGCGAAGGCCCGCCCCGGGTCGATGAGCTTCGCCCGCTCCGCCGCGTAGGCCTTGGAGAGGAGGCCAGCGATGGGCACCCGCACGAACTCGGGGTCGCCGTAGCAGCGGTGGCGGTCTGCGAAGGAGAGGTTCAGGGCGGAGAGCAGAGTGTGGAGGTAGTCGGGCGAGTTGTGGCCGAGGCCCTCAAGGTCGAATTGCTCCAGCAGGTTGAGCGTCGCGGGCACCACCGGCCCCTGGCACCAGGGCCCGCAGGCGTAAACCTCGAAGCCGCGGTACGCCGTCGAGACGGGCTCCTCCACCTGGACGTGGAAATCGGCGAGGTCCTGGGTGCTGAGCAGGCCCCCGTGGGCCCGGATGTAGTCCACCATCCGCCGGGCCGTTTCGCCCTTGTAGACCTCGTCCCGCGCGGCCCGAATGCCCGCGCTCCTGCCGCGCCCCTTTTCCTTCTCCTCCGCCCGGACCATGCGCTTGAAGGTCTCGGCCATGTCCTTGTGGTAGACGAGCTCACCCACGGGCGTGAGCTTCCCGTTCGGGAAGTAGATGGGGCGGTTGTCCTCGAACCGGTGATAATTCTCGTAGGATGCCGCGATGTGCTCGTGCATGAAGTGGTGCATCGGGAAACCTCGCTCGGCCAGGACGATGGCGTCTTCGGCCACCTCCGCGAAGCTCTTCGTCCCGTAGCGCTCAAGGGCGGTGAGCCACGCATCCGCCGCGGCGGGCGTGACGGTGCGCCTCACGCCGGGCGGGATCTCCCCCCCGCAGTGCTCCCGGAACCACTCGACCGAAGCCGCCCTGGGCCAGCGGCCGAGCCCGCTGATGGTGACGACCTTCCGCTCCCTCGCCAGGTAGATGATGATGGGCGCCACGCCCAGGAAGGAGGTCATGTCCGTCTGGAGGACGTTCAGGCAGATCCCGGCCGTCACGCCCGCGTCGATGGCGTTGCCCCCGCGCTCCAGGATGCGCAGCGCGGCCTGGGTGGCGAGGTGGTGGCCGGAGGCCACCATGGCGCCCTGGCCCATGAGCTGGGGGCGATGGGCGATGTACTCCCTTCCGTCTGGGGTTCGGTGGCGGAAGGCCATCTCGGGTCTCCTTAAGAAGAATAAATCATACCACTTCCTTGTCTCCTCCCCGGAACTCTCCGCGATGGCACTCCATCTTGCAAGGGCTCAAGGCCGCGTCTTGGCCGGCCCTCAGCGGAATTTGAGTTAGTTACCACGCCCCGGGCCTTTGGGCTATCATAGCCCCGACGGTCTGCCTCGGCGTCCTCCCGGAGGAGAGGCTTTGCCCACATCGCTCCAGCAGGTGGATGAGGGAGGCGTCACTCTCTTCCGCTCCCCCCTCCTGGATAGCCTGGGCTTCCTCGCCCATGCCTTCAGCACGCGCCGGGGAGGGGTGAGCGAGGGCTCCTTCGCCTCCCTCAACCTGAGCGGCGCCCCGGGCGAGAAGCCCGGCAACGTGCGGGAGAACCGCAGAAGGTTCTTCGCCGCCCTGGGCCTCGGTGCGGAGAGGGCGGTGGGTTTGCGCCAGGCGCACGGGAGAGCCCTCTTCCGCCTCGACGGAGGTCCTCCTCCTGCCGGGACCCGCGGCGATGGCCTCATGGCCTCCACCCGTGGGCCCATCCTCACCGTTCAGACAGCGGACTGCCCCGCCGTCCTCCTCGCGGCGCCCGCCTCCCGGGCCGTCGTCCTCCTCCACGCGGGCTGGCGGGGGACGGGGGCGGGCATCGTCGGGAGCGCCCTCCGCGCCCTGGAGGAAGCGTACGGTGCGCCTCCCCGCTCCGTCTTCGCCGCGCTCGGCCCCTCTATCCGCGCCTGCTGCTATGAAGTGGGGGAGGAGGTCCTCCCCCACTTCCGGAGGATGCATCCCGGCTTGGACGGTCTGGTGCGGAGGGTGCCGGGGGTGGAGGGGAAGTATCTCTTGGACCTCGTCGAGGCCAACCGCCAGCAGCTCCTCGCCGCCGGCGTCCCGCCCGCCCACATCGACGCAGACCCTCCCTGCACCTGCTGCCGGCCCGAGCTCTTTTACTCCTACCGGAGGGATGGTCGCCCCTGCGGCCGGCTGCTCGCGGCGGCGGCCCTCCGCTGAGAGGGGGGCTTCCCTTGATGGGGGTATCCCCGGGGTGTATAGTGGGCCGCAACGGGGGGGCCCAATGGCAGATATTGCGAGCAACTTGCAGGCAGTGCGGGAGCGGGTGGCGCAGGAAGGGGCAGAAGCTCCTCCTTCCCCAGCGGTCGAGGGTGGGGGGGCGGGGGTGGCGCCGGCCTCCGCCCGGGCCGGGAGGTCACCCCAGGATGTGACCCTGGTGGCCGTGGCGAAGACGGTCCCCCCCGGTCGGGTGGCTGAGGCCATCGTCGCAGGGATGCTCGAGATCGGCGAAAATCGCGTCCAGGAGGCCCGGGAGAAGCGCGAGGCCCTGGGGGAGGAGCTGGCGGGGCGGGCGCGCTGGCACCTGGTGGGGACGCTCCAGCGGAACAAGGCGAAATATGCAGTTTCTCTCTTCGACCTCATCCACTCGGTGGACAGCCTTCGGCTCGCGGAGGAGGTCGAGCGGCGGGCGGCGGCCCTCCCGAAGGTGCAGGATGTGTTGGTGGAGGTGAACGTGGGCCGGGAGGCCCAGAAGGGAGGCGTGGCTCCGGAGGATGTGCTTGAGCTCCTGCGGGCGGTGAGCGGCATGGCCCACTTGCGAGTGCGGGGCCTGATGGTCCTCCCCCCCTTGGGGAGCTCCCCCGAGGAGTCCCGCCCTTACTTCCAGGCCCTCCGGGCCTTGCGGGAGGAGGCGCGGGGGGCGGGGCTCGCCGGGGTGAGGGAGCTCTCCATGGGGATGAGCGCCGACTTCGAGGCGGCCATCGAAGAGGGGGCGACGCTGATCCGGCTGGGCACGGCCCTCTTCGGGCCCCGCCCGGCGCGAGTCTCCGAGATGGCGAGGACCGGCCATGCCCTTTAGCGGCTCCGTCGCCTTCATCGGCGGGGGCAACATGGGGGAGGCCCTCACGCGGGGCCTCCTGGAGGCCGGGTTCGTGGGGCGGGAGCAGATCC
>JBHIBR010000223.1:0-3965 GCA_046759145.1 Nitrospinota bacterium
CATGGAGCCGAAGACAATTAATTGGGATGGGACCCATCTTCCCACAGAGTTAAAGAAGTTGCCCCCAGGGCGCTATGCCATCGAGCCTTTGGATCGGGCGGAACCCTTGACGGAGGAAGAGGAGGGAGGGATTCTCGCCGCCCTTGACGAGCTGGATGCGGGGAGGGGCATCCCCCTTGCCGACGTGGTGCGGGAGGTTCGTGGTAGTTCTCCCGGGCGATGAGGATGTCGACCCAACTGCGGGCCTCAGCCCGGCAGTGACCTATTTTCAGCCGTAGCGCCGCCGTCCCGGCGGCACAGCCAGCGAGGACGCTGGCGCTACACTAAGCCAACCCTTCCTAGCGCCGCGATTTATTGGGCGATGGAACAAACCAGGCCGCTACCCTCAGCCCATCCTCGTTGACGCTCTCCACGCCCAAGCCTTAGGATGCGAAATGGCGATTGTGGAGGGAGCTTGATGGCTGAGGTGCGGGATCGCGCGAGGCGGGCCGACGCGGCCCTCGCCGAGGAGCCCGAAGCGCGGGCGGCCTGGGAGGAGGGGGCGCTCAGGCGCGCGCTCGCCCGCGCCCCCGAGCGCAAGGCACGTTTCACCTCTCCCTCGGACCGGCCCATCCCTCTCCTCTCCACACCCCTCGACCTCGCGGAGCTGAACTACCGAGAGGACCTGGGCTTTCCCGGGGAGTTCCCCTATACCCGGGGCATCCACCCCACCATGTACCGCGCCCGGACCTGGACCATGCGCCTCTTTGCGGGCTTCGGCACCGCCGAGGACACCAACCGACGCTTCCGCTACCTCCTCTCCCGGGGCCAGACGGGGCTTTCGGTCGCCTTCCACGTCCCCACCCTCCAGGGGGTGGACTCGGACTCCGAGCGCGCGCGGGGCGAAGTGGGGAAGTGCGGGGTGGCGATGGACTCGCTCGCCGACATGGAGACCCTCCTCGAGGGCATCCCCCTGGGGGAGGTCTCCACCTCCATGACCACCAACGCACCCGCCGCCATCCTCTGGGCCATGTACCTGGCGGTGGCCGAGAAGCAGGGGGTCCCCTGGGGGCGGCTCAGGGGCACCATCCAGAACGACATTTTGAAGGAGTACATCGCCCAGAAAACCTGGATCTTCCCCCCCGGGCCCTCCCTCCGCCTCATCGGCGACACCTTCGAGTTCGCCGCCCGGGAGGTGCCCCAGTGGAACCCCATCTCCATCAGCGGCTACCACATCCGCGAGGCGGGAGCCACCGCGGTCCAGGAGCTCGCCTTCACCCTGGCCGATGGGCTCGAGTACGTGAAGCTGGGAGTAGGGCGGGGGCTCGACGTCAACGAGTTCGTCCCCCGCTTCTCCTTCTTCTTCGACGCCCACCTCGATTTCTTCGAAGAGATCGCCAAATACCGCGCCGCCCGCCGCCTCTGGGCCCGGGAGATGAAGCGCCGCTACAACCCCTCGAACCCCCGCGCTCTCCAGCTCCGCTTCCACTGCCAGACGGCGGGCGTCACTCTCACCGCCCAGCAGCCTGAGAACAACATCGTGCGCGTCGCCTGGCAGGCCCTGGCGGGGTTGCTGGGAGGGGCGCAATCCCTCCACACCTGCGCCCTCGATGAGACCTACGCCCTCCCCACCGAGGAGGCGGCCACCATCGCGCTCCGCACGCAGCAGATCCTCCTCCACGAGTCGGGCGCGGCGGACGTGGTGGACCCCCTCGGGGGGAGCTACTACCTCGAGCGCCTCACGGACGGGCTCGAGGAGGAGGCCCGGGAGTACATCCGCCGCATCGACGGGATGGGGGGCATGGTGGCGGCCATCGCCCGAGGGTACCCCCAGCGGGAGATCATCAACGCCGCCTACCGCTACCAGCAGCAAGTGGAGGCGGGCGAGCGGGCGGTGGTGGGCGTGAACAAGTACGCCTCAGAGGCCGCACCCATCCCGACTCTCACCATCACCGAGGACGCCGAGGCCCGCCAACGGGAGCGACTGCGCCGGCTGCGGGCCGAGCGCGATGGGGCCGCCGTGCGGCGGGCGCTGGACGCCCTGAAGCGGGGGGCCGAGGGGAGGGAGAACCTCATGCCCCTCCTGCTGGACGCCGTCCGGGCTTATGCCACTCTCGGGGAGATCGTGGGAGGTCTGACCGAGGTGTTCGGCGAGTACCAGGACCCGGCCGAGTACTGACCCCCTGGAGTCCTCGGGGCCCCCGCAGAGAGGAGGCCTGCCATGGAGGAGAAGATTCGCGTTGTCGTGGCCAAGCCGGGCCTCGACGGCCACGACCGGGGCGCCAAGGTGGTGGCCCGCGCCCTCCGGGACGCCGGGATGGAGGTCATCTACACGGGTCTGCGCCAGACGCCGGAGCAGATCGTCGCCACCGCCCTCCAGGAGGACGCCGACGCAGTGGGCCTCTCCATACTCTCGGGCGCGCACAACCACCTCTTCCCCCGCATCGTCGAGCTCCTCCGCGCCCAGGGGATGGGCGATGTGGTGGTGTTCGGGGGCGGCATCATCCCCGATGAGGACATCCCCGCCCTCAAGGCGGCCGGGGTGGCCGAGATCTTCACGCCGGGGGCCTCGCTGGAAGAGATCGTGGAGTTCGTCCGCCGCGCGGTAGCGGCCAAGCGCACCCCGAAGGCGCAATAAGGGGAGCTCCGTGCGGGCCAGGCTCGCTCTGCTTCTCGCGGCGGCCCTGATGGCCTTTTCTCTCCCGGGTTGCAGTCGGACGCCCATCGAGAAGGCGTTGGCCGGCAAGCTCCTCCCCAGCGACAGCAACCAGGCTGTGAGCAACTACTGCCAGAGCTGCCATCCCCACAGGCGCTTCGAGCCCAGCGTCCACTTGGAGGAGACGAAGCGGCTCTATGGGTCTGGGCGCCTGGCGGAGGCTCGCCTGTGCCTGGACTGTCACAAGGTGAGGCTGAAGGGGATCTTCACCAGCGCCAGGCGTCGCACCGTCCGCCCCCACGGGGGGCTCGCCCCGGCGTTGGAGCTCCCCCCGCCCCCCGCCAAGGCGCCTCCCTTACCTCCACCGCCCACCCAGGAGCCCCCGGGCGCCAAGAAGAAGAAGAAGCGCCGGTGGTATTTCTTCTATTTGCTGTAGGCGAAGGGGTCTTTCTCGGCGGGGGTGGGACGAGTGAAAATTCTGTAGGATCCAGACAATCCCTAAGGGATATGGATATGAAACAAGAAGCCAAGAGATGGATGCAGCATGCCAGCAACGATCTCAATACGGCAAAATATTTGTTCCGAGGAAGAAAATACAAGGAGGCTTCCTTCTTCTGCCAGCAATGTGGGGAAAAGGCGCTGAAAGCAGTCACTCTCACAAGGAAAGGGGAAATCAGGAAAATTCATGATTTGGTCGAGCTCGGGAAGGAGGCCCATTTGCCTCCAGAATTGCTCGAAGATGCAAAGGAATTGACTTTAAGTTATATCTATGCAAGATACCCCGATGTTGTCAGGGTAAGGAATTTCAAAAAGATTTCCTCTAAGTTCATTGAGGTAGCCGGGGAGATATTGAAATGGGCAAGAAAGCAATTGTAAAGCTATTGAAACGGTACAAAGAGGATGTGGCGAAAGAAATTCCCATAAGCAGGATGCTGCTTTTCGGATCCTATGCAGAAGGAAACCCCAATCGAGATAGCGACATAGACCTTATCATCGTGAGCCCTTCATTTCGAAGGATGAACTTTTTCAAGAGAGGGGCGACAATGTATGGCTATTGGCACTTGAACTATCCGGTGGATTTTTTGTGCTACACCCCGGAGGAATTCGAGAAGCTGACAAGCGAAGTCACGATCGTGAGAGAAGCTGTGAGAGAAGGTATCGAGATCTGATGTGAACAACCAGCCTCCCTCTCGTACAGCCGGTGGACGGGCGGGGAGGGCTCGAGGACCAGAACGGAGGCGGAGCGGTCTTCCCCGGCGGGGTGGGACTTTGGAGGTCCGAGCCCCGGTTTTGTGGTAGGCTGGCGGCATTCGAGGGGCAGATGGGAGAT
>JBHIBR010000224.1:0-3948 GCA_046759145.1 Nitrospinota bacterium
GGCCCCCAGCGCGCCCGCGCGCTGGGGTACCCCCCAAGCGGCCTGCCGCTTGGGGCCCCCCGCCCGGCCGCCTCGTTGCCCGAGAAAAGCGCAAAGCCTCTCCTCGCCGGCCTCATGGGCGGAGGGCCACGGCAAGTGGCCTGATTTTAGCGCCACCCCCACGCCATGGCAAGCCAATTCGCGGGCTTGCCGGGGGACGGAATCCAGGTCCTTCGCCCCCCAGAAGGTCACCTCGGGTAGGAGGCTCCGGGCGGCTCGCTCGTAGTGCTCATGCCACGGGTTGAAGACCAAGACAGGGGGAGAGCCCATGGGGACTAGTTAGCGCACGGGAGGGGGAAAGCGCAACGGGGGAATGTCGGTGCTAGCAATCAAAATGCCTCCGGGCGTGCTGTCGGCAGAGCCGCGGAAAACTTCAGCCCGCAAACTAATACGTGGAGAACCGCTCCTCTCCTCCCGAGGGCTTCCGTCCCCTGGGCTGCCGCCCCGGGCAGATCTGGGAGCGGAGGCCCGAGCTCTACCGGCGCCTGAGTGAGCCCAGCCCTTACTCCTTCAACTATTTCTATTGGAAGGAAGACCTCGACGCCTGTAAGCGGGACTACGACAAGATCTACCGGGGGCGCTACCGCGAGCTGGAAGAGCGCTTCGGCGGGCCTTTCGCCTTCAAGGAGGATTGAAGGGGCAAGTCGCCACCCCCCTTCCCGGCCGAAGGGAGAGGAGGTTCTTTAGGCCGAGGCGCGCGGGGCCCCCCTTCCCCGCTGGCGGGTGGCCCAATAGGCGGCGAGGGCGATCACCACGAGTAAGCCCCACCCGAGCAGCAGGATGGCCAGGACGGGATAGCCCTCGTAGGGCTTGCGCACGTCCTGGACGATGCCCACCACCAGGAGGACCCCCAGCACCAGCGGGACCACGTAGCGCAGCAGCCAGGGCCACCACTCCCCCACCCCTTCCCCGCCGTTTCTGCGCACGTGGGCGAGGAGCTCGGAGCGGTCCAGGAGCCAGCCCGCGAACACGGCCATCAGGATGCTCGAAAGGACCAGGCCGTACTGGGTGGCGTGGTGGTCCACGATGTCGAGCCAGAAGAGGCCCGCCCCCGTGGTGTAGAGCAGGCTCCCAAGGCAACCCAGGCAGCAGAAAGCCGTCACCACTCGCCTTCGCGGGATGCCGAACTTGTCCTGGAGGGCGGAGGCCAAGGCCTCGAGGAGAGAGATGGCGCTCGTGATGCCCGCGAGGAAAAGGGCGAGGAAGAAGAGGGCCCCGAAGAGGCCCTTAAGGCCCGGCAGCTGGCTGATGGCCTGGGGGAAGGCGATGAAGGCGAGGCCCACACTCTGTGTGACCACCTTCCCCACCTCCACCTTCGCCTGGTGGGCCATGAAGCCCATAGTGGCGAAGACCACCACCCCGGCGATGATGGCGAACAACGTATCTCCCAGCGCGACCCACGCCGCGTTCCCCACCAGGTTGGACCTCTCGGGTAGGTATCGAGAGTAGGCCACCAGGATGCCGAAGCCCACGCTCAGGGAGAAGAAGGTCTGGGCCACGGCGTCTCCCCACACCCGGGCCTCGAGCAGCTTCGAGAAGTCGGGCGCGAAGTAAGCCTTAAGGCCCGCCCCCGCCCCGGGCAGGGTCAGGCTCCACACCACCAGGACGAGGAGGAGGACGCCCAGGATGGGCATGAAGAGCAGGCTGGCGAGCTCGATGCCCCGGGCGATCCCCCTCCGCACCACCCACCAGCACACCGCCCAGACAAAGACCGTGGCCGCCAAGATGGGCAAGCGCGGCCACCCCAGTGAGCCGGGGCCTTCGCTCAGGCCGAGGAAGCTCTTGAAGAAAAAGCCCTTGGGCTCGGGCTGCCAGGCCTCAGTGAGGGCGAAGAAGAAGTAGTTCACCGTCCAGGCGATGACCACCATGTAGTAGAGCGTGATGCCCAGCATCCCCACCCCGATGGCCCACCACCCTGCGCCCTCCCAGCCGCCCTTCACCCGGCCGAAGGCCGTCGGCTGCGAGGCCCGGAAGCGGTGGCCCACCGCAAACTCCGCCAGCACGAGGGAGAAGCCCACCACCACCACCGCCAGGGCGTAAGGGATGAGGAAGGCGCCTCCCCCGTTCTTGTAGGCCATGTAGGGAAAGCGCCAGATGTTCCCAAGCCCGATGGCCGAGCCAAGCGCGGCCAGCAGAAAACCGGTCCGGCTACGCCATGCGTCTTGCACCATCGCCAGCTCCTCGGGTGAGGAGGGGGCCTCCCCTCCTTCTTCAGTCGAAATCCCCCCGGACGGACTCGTGGAGGACAGGTACGCTCCTTGGATCGCGGGGTTGCACCCGCAGGCCGCTGCAACTGGCATGCAGCAGTGTTAGACTCACAACCAAGGCGCCCAGCGCCCGGCCAAGCATGGGGCTTCTCTCCCCCCGAGAGAGCCATGAGTGCCCGCTATTCGGTGGGAAGGTAGGCCAGCGAGCGAAGACCTGTCAACTGGAGGGGCGGCCCCAGCGTGGCACACGAGAGCCCGGCCGTGAACCCTCCCCTCCGCCGCCGCGAAGTGTGGGCCTGGTGCGGCTACGACTTCGCCAACAGCGCCTTCCCCACGCTCATCGTCACGGTCGCCTACAGCGTCTACTTCAAAAACGTCGTGGTGCCCGAAACCCTGCGGGCCTCGGGAGACCTCCTGTGGGGGCTTTCCCTCTCGACCTCCATGGTCCTGGTGGTGCTCTCCACTCCCGTGCTGGGAGCGCTCGCCGACAGGGCGGCCCACAAACGCCGCTACCTCCTCTTCTATACCCTCCTCTGCGTCGCGGCCACCGCGGCCCTGGCAGGGGTGGGTCCGGGGGAGGTGGCGGCGGGGATAGGCCTCTTCCTTGTGGCCAACGTGGGTTTCGAGAGCGCGCTCGTCTTCTACAACGCCTTCCTGCCCTCCGTGGCGCCCCCAGCCTACCGGGGAAGGGTCTCGGGCTGGGGCTATGGGGTGGGCTATGTGGGCGGGCTCCTGTGCCTGGTGCTGGCCCTTCCCCTCCTGGGCGGGGGGTTCGGGGCGGAGAACCTGCCTGCCTTCCGGGCGAGCTTCCCCCTGGTAGCGGCCTTCTACCTGGTGTTCTCCCTGCCCACCTTCCTCTGGGTGCCCGAGCGTGAGGGAAGGCGGGAGGCGGGAACCTCTCTCCTGCGGGCGGCCGAAGAGGTGCTTCGCACGCTGCGCTCTCTCGGGAGAGATCGGGAGCTCCTCCGCTTCCTGGCCGCCTTTTTCCTTTACAGCAACGCCGTCATCACGGTCATCGCCTTCAGCTCCCTCTACGCGGTGAACACCCTGGGTTTTTCCATGCAGGAAGTCCTCTATCTCTTCATCTCGATCCAGCTGGCAGCCGGGGTGGGGGCCTGGGCACTAGGCCATGTGGGCGACCGCCTGGGCTTGCGGCGCACCCTGGAGGGGACGCTCTGGAACTGGTGCTTCGTCGTCGTGCTCGCCTACGTGAGCCCCAACAAGGAGACCTTCTGGGTGGCTGGCCTCCTGGCGGGTCTCTCCCTGGGGAGCACGCAGAGCCTGAGCCGCCCGCTCATGGCGACCTTCGCGCCGCCGGGAAGGGAGGCGGAATCTTTCAGCTATTACGGCATCTGCGGCAAGGTTTCGAGCATCCTAGGACCCACGGTCTTCGGCCTCACCTCCACCCTCACCGGGAGCCAGCGGACCGCCATCCTGAGCGTCCTCTTTTTCTTCGGGGCGGGCCTCCTCCTGCTGCGGGGCGTGGGCGAGAGGGGGCGAGAAACGGAGGCCAGCTGAGGGTCGCGCGGGCCCCCGAAGAGGCTTGCGGAACGGGCTGGGGGCACCTAAGTTGCTGAGATGGAGGGGGGTTCTTGGCTTCAGGGGATAGTGGCAGCCCTCTCGACCCAGGGACGCATATGAGAGCGACTGTCCGCGTGCGCTTCGCCCCCAGTCCCACGGGGCACCTCCACATCGGCGGAGC
>JBHIBR010000225.1:0-3938 GCA_046759145.1 Nitrospinota bacterium
GGGACCGTGGCGGAATTATAGCGTCTTCAGGCAGGTTTTGGGATAACTTCTAGGGAAACTCAGGAAGATCCACGGCATGTGGCGCTTCTTCAGCGGCGACTTCGGCGACCTCGCCCGGGTGGGCTTCCCCCTGCATCCGGGGGCAGTGCGCTACTGGAAGGAGAAGGGCGTCAGCATCCCCAAGAACCTGATCAAGGGCTAGGGCGACCGAGAGGCGAGCGGCTCGGCGCGGGCGGCGGCCCTCCTCGCCGCCCGCGCCGACACGCGGCTCCATGCGCGCATTCGAGAGCATCCTCAACCCCCTTCTCAAGCTCGCCAGCCAGGGCGCACGGACCCCGCGTACCCTCACCGGCCCCCTGTATTGGTCTGAGGTCGCCGCGGCCAGCCTCCTCTCGGGCTGGTATCTCTACACAGCCTACTTCGGCTTCGTCTCCGAAGAGACTAACCGCGGTCTGCTGATCCTCCTCACGGTCGTCCTGGTTCTCCTGCGGTACGGCGCCAGGGCGGGCTCGCCCGCGCGGCGTCCCAGCATCTGGGACTGGGTGCTCATGCTGGCCGGAGGGACCGCGGTCATCTACTGGATGATCCAGTACCAGGAGATGAGCTATCGGCTGGGCGAGGTGCCCACCTGGGATATCGTCATCTTCGGCCTCATCCTCACGGTGGTGAGCCTCGAGGTCGCGCGCCGCGTCACGGGGCCCATCATCCCGGGCATCTGCCTCCTTTTCTTCATCTACAACTTCGAATTTGTGGGGCCCTACCTCCCCACCACCCTGCTCGAGCACGGCGGCCACTCGCTGGGCCGCACCATGGAGTATCTCTATGGCCCGAGCGGCATCCTGGGCCTGGTGACGGAGGTCTTCGCCACCTACGTGGTGGTCTTCGTGGTGCTGGGGGCGTTCCTGGAGAAGAGCGGCCTGGGCCGTCTGTTCATCGACCTCTCCTTCGCCCTGACCGGGCGGCGCACGGGAGGGCCGGGCCTGGCGGCGGTGGTCAGCTCCAGCATCTTCGGCATGATCAGTGGAAGCGCCGTCTCCAACGTGGTGACCACGGGCACCTTCACCATCCCCCTGATGAAGCGGGTGGGCTATCGGCCCGCGTTCGCCGCAGCCGTGGAGGCGGCCGCCTCCACCGGGGGCACCTACATGCCCCCCATCATGGGGGCCGGGGCCTTCCTGCTGGCCGAGTTCTCCGAGGTGAGCTACCTGACGGTGGTGAAGGTGGCGGCCGTGCCGGCGGTCATCTACTTCCTCTCGGTGGGGGTCATGGTTTACCTGGAGGCGCTCAAGCGCAACCTGCGCGGGGTCCCCAAGGAAGAGATCCCGCCTTGGCGCAGCGTCGTGGGGCGGCTCCACTACCTCCTGCCGCTTCCGGTCGTGATCCTCTTCCTGTTCCTCGGCGACGACGCCTTCCTGGCCGCCTTCTACGCCATCTGCACGGTCGTCCTGGTGAAGGTCTCCGAGGTCGTGGTGAGAACCTTCGCCGCGCCGCAAGCCCGCTTGGCGGTGCTCGGGCGGGGCCTCTGGGAGGTCGTCCGCATGTCGTGCGAGTCGATGGTCCAAGGCGCGCGGAGTGTGCTCCTCATCAGCTGCATCGCCGGCTCCCTCGGGATCCTGCTGGGGGTGGCGGACCAGACGCAGCTCCCGCTGCGCTTCTCGGAGTTCCTGGCCCAGGTGGCGGGCGAGAACCTGGCGCTGGCCGTGGTCCTGGTCATCGGGGCGGGCTATATGGTGGGCATGGGGCTCCCCATCACCGCCAGCTACGTCATCCTGGCCATCTTCGCCGTGCCGGCGCTCACAGCCCTGGGCATGAGCGGCCTCACCGCCCACTTCATCGCTTTCTGGGTGGCCACCAACTCCGCCGTGACCCCGCCGGTGGCGCTGGCGGCCTACGGGGGCGCCGCGGTGGCGGGCGCCGACCCGGTTCGGACCGGCTTCATCGCCACCAAGCTGGCGAGCTGGCTCTACCTCATGCCCTTCCTCTTCGTCTACACGCCGATCCTCAATCCGGATGTGCCGGCGGACTATTGGTGGATCACCTTCGTGTGCCTGGTGGCCCTGGTGGCCTGGGCGGCGGGGCTCCAGGGCCATTTCATCCGGCGCACCGGGCTCGTCACCCGCCTTCTGTTCCTCGGGGCGGCCCTCTCCCTGTTGAACGCCGTGGAGTGGCTGGGCCCGGCCGGGCTGGGGGCGCCCTTCCTGCCGATGAGCCTCAAGCCGTTCGCGGACGCCCTCGTTCCCTGGAGCCGTGCCATCGGCTTCGGCGCCTTCGCGCTGGCTCTGGCCCTCCAGTTCCGGGTGGTCCCCGGGACGACGCGCGCGGCCGCCCCCGCCCCCGCCCCCGCCCCGCGGGTGGAGTGAGGGCGGGGCCCCGGTCGCCTCGGCTCCGACCTCTCTCCCACGGAGGAAGGGACACCGCCGCGCCCCAGCAACGAAGCCAAGGGGCGAAGACGTTCCCCCTTTCCACACGTGACCTCAAGATCAGCGCGGAGGGCGGGAGATGAACCGGGAAGTCTTCAAAGGGACGTGGCAACAAACGCGCACCTTCTCCCCCGCGGTCAAGACGCGGGGGGGCGACCACGTCTGGCTCGCGGGCGTGGGCGCTGTGGAGGACGAGGAGGGAAACTCCCTGGCCGGCGACTTCGACGGCCAGGTGCGGGCGACCTTCGAGGCCATCCGCAAGACCCTCGCCCGGGCCGGCGGGACCCTCGACGACATCGTCACGATGACGGTCTTCGTCACGGACATGAAAAACGGAACGCGCTTCACCCAGCTGAGGGGGGAGCACTTCACCAAGGGTTTCCCCGCGAGCGCCTTGATCGGCGTCCGGGCTCTGGCGCGCCCGGAGATGATGGTGGAGGTCCAGGCCATCGCCGTGGTTGACGCATAAGGGGCCACTGAAAAACTCACCTGGAAAGGACCTCGACCCTTGGAGACCACCTATCTGAGCGCCATGCTGCTGGGGCTCCTCCACGGGCTTGAGCCCGGCCACGGCTGGCCCGCCGCGGCGCTCTTCGCCCTGGGGCGGAGGCGCGCCTATGCCACCGGCCTGCGGGCGGCGGCGGTCCTCTCCTTCTTCCACTTCCTCTCCTCGGTGGCGGTCGCGGGAGCCTTCCTCTTACTCAGCTGGAAGCTGGAGCTCCACACCCTGGAGGCCGCCCGCTATCTGGCGGCGCTTGTCCTCTTCATCATGGCCTACCGGGCCTTCCGCGAGGGGGGAGGCGCCCGCGGGGGGCGGGGGGCGCGGCCCATCGGGAGCCTCAAGGAGATGGCCCTCTTCGCCTACTTCCTGGGGTTCATCCACGAGGAGGAGGTGGCCATCCTGGCGCTCTGCCTGGCGAACGTGAATTGCCTCCTCCTCATGGCGGCCTACGCCCTGGTGGTCTCGGGAGCCCTCATCGGCGTCACCCTCCTCGCCATCGCGGGCTACAGCCGCCTGGAGGCGCCCCTCGAGCGGTGGCGGCCCTACCTGCCGAAGGCCACCGGGTCGCTGCTCGCCCTCCTGGGGGTGCTCTACATCATGCGGGCCATCTGAGTAGCGCGAGAGCAACAGCAAGGGCACCGCCCCCGCCGTGATAGACTGGAAGGGAGGGGTCTCGCGCAACGAAGGACGAGGAGGCCGGACCATGGCGCGGGAGCGAGCGGAGCTTTTGGGCTGGGAATTCGAGTCGGGCCACTTTGACGCCAAGACGCAGGAGCTCATGCTCTGGGTGGCCTGCCTGGCCGCGCACAATGCCCCGGGGGCGGACCTACACAAGGACCACGCCCTCCGGGCGGGCGCGACAGACGGGGAGCTGCGGGAGGCGGCGAGCTTCGCCATGCGCGCGGCGGCCGTACGCATCCGGGACATGGCCGCGGCCATCCTGGAGGGAAAGTGAGCGCCCCCAGGTTGACAGGGGGTAGAGGAGCGTATATCTTTCTTCCCAACGTGCGGCAAGG
>JBHIBR010000226.1:0-3915 GCA_046759145.1 Nitrospinota bacterium
ATCTTCGTGGTCCCGACGTCGAGGCCCACCAGGGGGCCCCCGCGCTTGCTCATCCCCGCTCTCCTCCTTCCTTGGACTTGCGCACCACCACGCGTCCGGGGAAAGTGAGGTCCACCTCCACCGGGGACTCCCCCACCCGGCGCAGCAGGTGGGGCACCACCGCCGCCAGGCGCGCGAGCTGGGCCTCGAGGTCCTCTTCGTTCAGGCGGACCCTCCAACGTCCTCCCCGCGCCCACGCCCGGGCGGAGTCCTCTCCCTGCGGCTCCACGCGGAGCCCCCGGCGCACCCCCTTCCCGAGCTTCCCGAAGGCGCGCGCCACCCGGAGGGACCAGAGGAAGTCCGGCCTGGAGAGGCGCTGGCCCGGGCGGAGCTCCCCAGCCCCCCGGAGGGTGACCTCGGGCAGGGTGCTCCCTCCCGCCGGCTGGCGGGCCGGGCCCAACACCCCCCCCCCCCCGTCCACCACGAGGAGGGAGCCCGCACGCACGAGGGCGACCGGACGCCTCTCGGTCAACTCCACCCGGAGGGCGTCGGGCAGCAGCCGGCTCACCCGCGCCTCCCGCACCCAGGGGTGCGCTTCCAGGCGCGCCCGGAGGGCGTCCAGGTCCACCTGGAAGAGGTTTTCCCGCCGCAGGCGGGCGAGGCGGAGCACCTCCTCCTCGCTCAGGTGGGAGTTGCCCGCCACCACTACCCGGCCGAGCTGGAACCATGGGCTCTCCAATGCCCATCGGTGCCCCAAGAGCCCCAGGAGGACTCCCCCTGCGAGGGAGAGCAAAAGGAGGGTGAGACGGACGAGCCTCCCGAGCACCCTCCCGCGGCCCTTCCCCGCAGCTGGCCCCTGGCTCCCGGCGCGGGGCCGGGGCCGGGGGCGGGGGCGGGGGCGGGCCAGCGTCTTTCCTGCGGCGCTCACGGGAGAGCCCCCTCCTCGAACTCGCCCAGGGTGCGGAGCTCGAGTTCAAGGCGAACCCCCGAATGCTCCTCCACACGGCGGCGGATCTGGGCGATGAGCTCAAGCACTTCGCCCGCGCTCGCCCCGCCCCGGTTCACGATGAAGTTGGCGTGGGTCTCGCTCACGGCCGCCCGACCCACGGCGAGCCCCTTGAGGCCGGCGCGGTCGATGAGGACCCCCGCGCGCCCGCCGGGAGGGTTCTTGAAGATGGAGCCGGCGCAGGGCAGCCCCTGGGGCTGGGTCCGCCGGCGGCGTGCGGAGTCCTCCCGGAGCGCGCGCTGGAGAGCTTTGCGGTCGCCCCGCCGGAGGAGGAAACTGGCCGCGAGCACCGCCCCCGGTGCGGGGAAGAGGGTGGCCCGATAGGTGAAGCGGAGCTCCCCCCGGCCGAGCTCGCGGGGCTCGGTCGCCGCGGGGGGGAGGGCTACCCAGCGGACCGAATGCAGCACCTGGCCCAGGTAGCTCTCCGCACTCCCCGCGTTCATGATGACCGCCCCGCCCACCGTCCCGGGCACCCCGGCCGCGCACCCGAGTCCCGCCAGTCCTTCCCGCGCGGCGAGGGCCACCAGGTGAGGCATCTTGACCCCCGCGCCCGCGCGCAGGAGCACCCCTTCAGGCGCCTCGGAGGGCTCGCTAGGCGAGCCTTCGCTTGGGGGCCACTTCACGCGCTCCACCTCCCGGAAACCTTCCGCAAAGCTCACCACCACCCCCCGCACGCCCCGGTCGCTCACCAGGAGGTTCGCCCCGCCCCCAAGGAGCGAGAGGGGGAGCCCCTCCTCCCGGCAGCGGGCGAAGAGGGGAAGCAGGTCCTCCTCCCCCCGGGGGAGGGCGAGGGCGCCGGCGGGCCCTCCGATCCGGAACGAGGTGTAGGGGGCCAGGCGCTCCCCGAAGCGCAGAGGGCAGGTGAGCCCTCGGAGGGCCTCTCCCAGGTCGCCGCGCACCGCCGCCCCGGGGTTCACCTTTGCAGCACCTTCGATTCGAGCCTCACAAGCAGGGCCCGCCCGGCCTTCCAGACGTCTCCTGCCCCCAGCGTGAGCACCAGGTCGCCCCTGCGCGCCGCCTCCGCGAGGGCGTCCGGGAGGTCTCCCAGGGAGTCCACGAACCGGGCGTCCGGGTGGCCTCTCTCCACCACCCCTTCCAGGATCTGCCGCGCGTCCACCCCTTCGATGGGCCGCTCCCCGGCGGGATAGATGGGGGTGATGAAGAGCTGGTCGGCCTCGAAGAAGGAGGTGTGGAACTCCTCTCCCAGCAGGTGTGTCCGCGTGTAGCGGTGGGGCTGGAAGGCCACCACCAGGCGCCGGCCCGGGTGGGCCTCCCGGGCGGCCCGGAGCGTTGCCCGAATCTCGGCTGGGTGGTGGCCGTAGTCGTCCACCACGAGGACGCCGGCCGCCTCCCCCACCCGCTGGAAGCGGCGCTCGATGCCCGAGAAGGCCTCGAGCCCCCTGCGGGCGCGCTCGAAATCCACCTCCAGCTCCATCCCCACTGCGAGGGCGGCCAGGGCGTTGCGGGCGTTGTGAGCGCCCGGCACCCGGAGCCGGATGCGCCCCAGTTCTTCCCCCCGCCGGTGGACGGTGAAGGAGACCCCGCCCCCCGCATGGGCGATCCCGCTGGCGGAGTAGTCCGCCTCCTCCCGGAGGCCGTAGGTGAAGAACTTCTTCTCAAGCCGCGGGAGGAGGGACTCCACGTGGGGCTCATCCAGGCACAGGACGGAGAAGCCGTAGAAGGGCACCTTGTTGACGAACTCCAAAAAGGCCCTTTTGAGCGCGTCCAACTCCCCGTAGAAATCCAGGTGCTCGGCGTCCACCGTCGTCACCACAGCCACCGAAGGGCAGAGGCGCAGGAAGGAGCCATCGCTCTCATCGGCCTCGGCCACCAGGAACTCGCCCCGGCCCAGTCGGGCGTTGGCCCCCAGGCTGTTCACCCGCCCGCCCACGACAACGGTCGGGTCGAGCCCCCCCTCGGAGAGGACGGAGGCGACCAGCGAGGTGGTGGTGGTCTTCCCGTGGGTGCCCGCCACGGCTACGGCGTACTTCACCCGCATGAGCTCGGCCAGCATCTCGGCGCGCCGGATGACGGGTACCTTCCCGCAGCGGGCCGCGGCCACCTCCACGTTGTCCGGGCCGATGGCGGAGGAGTACACGACAACGTCCGCCCCCCGGACCTGCTCCTCGCGGTGGCCCAGGGCCACCCTCGCCCCCAGATCCCGCAGCCGCCGCACGCCCTCGCTCTCGGCGATGTCCGAGCCGCTCACCTGGAAGCCGAGGTTGAGTAGCAACTCCGCGATCCCGCTCATCCCGGCGCCCCCGATGCCCACGAAGTGCACCCGCCGCGCCTTTCGGAGCATCCGGTCGGAGTCAAGCGGCTGCGGCATCACGGCGCCTTTCTCCTCTCAGGGTTGGGCCAGCTCGCGGCAGAGCTCGGCCAGGCGGCGGGCGGCGTCGGGGCGGGCGAAGGCCTTCGCCCGCTCGCCCAGGGCCCGCAGCCGCTCGCGCTCCCTCGCAAGCGCGGCCACCCGCTCGGCGAGACGCTCCCCGCTCGCCTCGCTCTCCAGGAGGAACTCCGCCGCGCCCGCTTCGGCCAGGTGGCGCGCGTTGGCTTCCTGGTGACCACCGGCCGCGTGGGGGAAGGGGATGAGGAGCGCCGCCGCCCCCACCGCCTGGAGCTCCGCCAGCGTGAGGGCCCCCGCCCGGCACACCACCAGGTGCGCCCGGCGCAGGACGCAGGCCATGTCCGGCAGAAAAGCCTCTGCCCGGGCTTCCACTCCCGCTGAGCGGTAAGCGGCCTCCACCCACTCCCGGTCCGCCGACCCCGTCTGGTGGACCACCTCGATCCCCCCCGGGAGGGAGGCCAGGAGGGGGAGGGCCTCCACAACCGCGCGGTTGATGGCCCGAGCCCCCTGGCTCCCCCCGCTCACCACAAGCCGCAGGCGCCCGGCCCAGAAGTCGGCAGGCCGGGGGTCCTCCCGCTCGAAC
>JBHIBR010000227.1:0-3913 GCA_046759145.1 Nitrospinota bacterium
CACGCTTCAAGGAGCTGAGCGAAGCTTACGCGGTCCTCAGCGACAAGGAGAAGCGGGCCCGCTACGACCGCATGGGCCACGAGGCCTTCGCCGCAGGGCCCGGGCCCTTCGAGGGATTCGACTTCGGCGGCCTTGGGGACCTCTTCCGGGACCTCTTCGGCGAGCGGGGGGGCGCGTTCAGCGAGCTCTTCAGCGGCTTCCACCGCGAGGCGACCCGGCGGGCCCCCCAGCGCGGGCGGGACGTCACCCATATGGTCGAGATCAGCCTCGAGGATGCCATCCGGGGGGTGCGCACCGAGGTCTCCGTCTCCAAATCCTTCCCTTGCCCGGGGTGCGGTGGGACGGGCTCCCGCAGCGGGCGCCAATCCACCTGTCCGGACTGCGGCGGGAGGGGGGAGGCTCGCGCGAGCCGCGGGCCCATCCTCATCCCTTACACCTGCCCCCGCTGCAAGGGGGCGGGCCGCTGGGTCGGCGACCCCTGCGGGCGGTGCGGCGGATCGGGCAAGGTGGCGGGGAGCGAGCGCATCGGCGTGCACATCCCGCCGGGGGTGGACACCGGCTCGCGGGTGCGGGTCGCCGGCAAGGGGGAGCCCAGCGAGGACGGTGGGCCCCCGGGCGACCTCTACATCATCCCGCGCGTGCGGCCCCATCCTCTCTTCGAGCGGAAGGGGGATAACCTCTATTTGACCTTGCCCATCACCATCCCCGAGGCCGCCCTCGGCAGCCACATCGAGGTGCCGACGCCGGATGGGTCGGCCAGGGTCCGCATCCCCCCCGGGACCCAGAGCGGCCAGAAGTTCCGGCTCCAGGGCAAAGGGGTGCCCCGCCTCAAGGGGGGAGGGAGGGGCGACCTCTACGTCCAGGTCCAGGTCGCCCTCCCCAAGGAGCTGGACGAGCGCTCCAAGCAGCTCCTCCGGGAGTTCGAGCGTCTCAACCCCTCGAACCCGCGGGCGCGCATGGGACAGTAGGGGGAGACGATGCCGCGGCGCGACCAAGAGTTCTTCACCATCAGCGCCGTCTCGAGAATGTTCAGCGTCCACCCCCAGACGCTGCGGCTTTACGAGCGCGAGGGTCTCCTGAAGCCCTATCGCAGCGAAGGCAACACGCGCCGCTACCGGAGGGAGGACCTGGAGGTCCTGGAGCTGATCCTCAACCTGACGCGCGATCTGGGTGTCAACCTGGCGGGGGTCGGGATCATCCTGAACCTGAGGGCGAAGCTGGCAGAGCAGTGGGCGCGCATCGAGGAGCTGGAACGGCTCTTCGAGAGCGAGTTCTGGGGTCTGGTGAAAGAGAGGTACGGCCAGGGCGAGGGCCTCATCCCTGCGCCCGGGGCCAAGCTCGCGAGGTTTCTGAGGAGGTCGCGGCAGCCATGACCACCAACTCTCTGAAGACCTTTATCCTGCTTGGGCTCCTCACGGCCATCATTCTGTGGGTGGGAAACGCCGTGGGGGGACAGGGGGGGCTCGTCATCGCCCTCCTCATCGCCCTCGTGATGAACGTGGGCAGCTACTGGTTCTCGGACAAGATCGTCCTCGCCGCCTATCGCGGCCGGGAGGTCTCGCCGGAGGAAGCCCCCGAGCTCCACGAGATGGTGGGCCGCCTGGCCCGGCGGGCGGGGCTCCCGATGCCCCGGGTGTACATCATCCCCAGCCAGACGCCCAACGCCTTCGCCACGGGCCGCAACCCCGAGCATGCGGCGGTGGCCTTCACCGAGGGGATCCTACGCCTCCTCAGCCGGGAGGAGCTGGAGGGGGTGGCGGCCCACGAGCTCGCCCACATACGCAACCGCGACATCCTCATCTCCACCGTAGCAGCCACCCTGGCGGGTGCCATCACCTATCTCGCCTACATGGCCCAGTGGGCGGCCATCTTCGGCGGAGGCCGGGACGATGACCGGGAGGGCGGCATGGGGGGCGCCCTGGGGATGTTGGCCTTCGCCATTCTGGGACCCATCGCGGCGATGCTCCTCCAGGCTGCCATCAGCCGCGCCCGCGAGTACATGGCCGACGCCCGGGGCGCCCAGATCGCGGGCACACCCCGGGGGCTGGCGGGGGCGCTGGGACGCCTGGAGCGGGCTGCCCGCGCCATCCCCATGGAGGAGGCGACCCCCGCCACGGCCCATCTGTTCATCGTCAACCCCCTGACGGGTGGGGGCATGCTCGCTCTCTTCAGCACGCATCCCCCGACCGAGGAGAGGATCCGGCGGCTGCGGGAGATGACCTAGGACCCCGGGCGAGAGCCCGCTCTGCGAGGTGAGAAGAGAAAATGGCAGAGGAGAAGAAGGCCGTCGAGCCGCCGGGCGCGGCAGGGGACGGAGGGCGGCGGTTTCAGGTGACCGACCGCAGGCACTGGGCCCAGAAGGAGAAAGGGGAGCCCCCTCCCGAGGCCGACCTGCGCCCCAGCTATGTCCGTCAGCTTGAGGAGAAGCTCTCGGCCCAGGAGCGGCGCCTGCGGGAGTATATGGAGCGCGCGGAGGCGGAGAACGCCGCCTTCCGGGCGCGACAACAGCGCGAGCTCGAGCGCCGGACGCTCGAAAACAAAGAGGCGATCCTCCGAGCCTTCCTCCCCCTCGCCGACGACCTGGCCCGGGCGCTGGAGGCTGCGGGGGCCTCGGCGGGCGAGTCGGAGTCCGGCCTCCTCGAGGGGCTGCGCCTCATCGAGGCGCGGTTCCAGGCTGCACTCTCCGCCCAGGGGGCGGAGCCCGTGCCGGACGTGGGCTCCCCCTTCGACCCCGCCATCCACGAGGCGGTGGGCGTGGTCGAAGTGGACGAGGGCGACCGCCACGGGCGCGTGGTGGAGGTGGTCCAGCGCGGCTACCGTCTCGGGGAGAGCCTGCTCCGCCCAGCCCGCGTGAGGGTCGTACAGGCTCGCCGCGGCGAGGGAGAGGGAGAAAAGGGGGTTCCTCCCGGCTCGCAGGGCTAGGGCTGCGGGGGCGGCGAGATGGGGGGCTTCGCGCGCGCGGGTTCCGGGTCCCTGCCGGGGGAATGCTTGGGATGGAGAATGAACTCTTTGGTTGAGGGGCCATGGCCAAGAGGGACTATTATCAACTGCTGGGTGTGAGCCGGGGCGCAAGCCCGGAAGAGGTGAAAAAGGCCTACCGGCGCCTTGCCCTTCGCTACCATCCCGACCGCAACCCGGGCGACAAAGGGGCGGAGGAGAGGTTCAAAGAGGCCAGCGAAGCCTACGAAGTGCTCCGCGACCCCGAGAAGCGTCGCATCTACGACCACTACGGCCACGAGGGGCTCAAGGGCACCGGCTTCGAAGGCTTCCGCGGCTTCGAGGACATCTTCGCCTCGTTCGGGGACATTTTCGCCGATTTCTTCGGGTTCAGCCCCTCGGCCCGTCCATCGGAGCGGGCGGGGAGCATGCAGGGGCGGGACCTCGTCTATCATCTCAGAATCCCGTTCCTGGAGGCGGCCAGGGGCGCTTCGAAGGAGCTGGAGTACGAGAGGCTGAAGCCGTGCCCCTTCTGCGGCGGAAACGGCGCCCGCGGTGGGACGGCGCTCGGCACATGCCCCCAGTGCAAGGGCCGGGGGCAGGTATCCCTCACCCAGGGTTTCTTCGCCATCTCGACCACCTGTCCCCGGTGTCGGGGGGAGGGGGCGTTCGTCGAGGAGCCCTGTGAGGAGTGCGAAGGGAGGGGCCTGAAGCGCGAGCGCCGCAAGGTGAACATCAAGATCCCCGCCGGCGTGGACTCGGGCTCCCGCCTGAGGGTGGCCGGGGAGGGAGAGGGGGGAGTGCGGGGCGGACCGCCGGGGGACCTTTACGTGGCCCTGGAGGTGGAGCCCCATCCCTTCTTCCAGAGGCGGGGGAACAATGTCTGCTGTCGGCTTCCCATCACCTTCAGTCAGGCGGCCCTGGGAGCTGAGCTGGAGGTGCCCACCCTGAACGGGGCAGCCAAGCTGACCGTGCC
>JBHIBR010000228.1:0-3862 GCA_046759145.1 Nitrospinota bacterium
AGTGGAGGGGGCCCGCGCCCCCTCGATCCCCATCCCCGCGGCCCCTGCGGCGGCGCCCCCGGCGCGCCCTCTCGGCGAGGAGGGGGAGAAGGGCGGCGGATTTCCCTCTCTCCCCCTGGAGGCCCTCTCTGCTCTCCGCCCTGCCGATGGAGCCTCCCTCCAGGGGGCCCGCTTCCTGGGCCAACTGGAGGAGTGCTTCCTCCTCTTCGAGCACCCCCGGGGGCTCCTCGTGGTGGACCAGCATGCGGCCCACGAGCGGGTGCTCTACGAGCGCTTCCGCGAGGGGGTGACGCGCGGCGAGGTGGAGCGCCAGGGTTTCCTCCTGCCGCCTCTGGTGGAGCTCCCATCGGGGCAGGCGCTCCGGGCCGAGGAGGGGCTCGGCCTCCTCGCCCGGGCGGGCTTCGAGGTCGAACCCTTCGGCCCGGGGGCCTTCCGCCTCCTGGCGGCGCCGCCGCTTTTCGCCCCGGGAGAGCCCGAGCGCCTTCTGCTGGACCTCCTCGACCTCGCAGGGGAGGAGGGGTCGCCCCTGGAGCTGGCCGATTCTCTCCTCGCCCGGGCGGCCTGCCGGGCGGCGGTGAAGGGCGGAGCCCCCCTGCGGCGGGAGGAGGCCGAGGCTCTCCTCTCCCAGCTCGGGGACAACCCCCGGCGCTGGAGCTGCCCCCACGGGCGGCCGGTGGCGATGGTGCTCGAGAGCGGCGCCCTCAGGCGTGGGTTCCTGCGGTGAGGGCGAAGGGGGCGCGCCTTGACAAGCGAGATGGGCGAGCTTAGAAATGACGCCAGCGCGGGCCCTTCTCCATCGGGGGTCCGCGGTCTCCTAGGGGAGGCCGTGTGGGCGTGGGGGTCTCGCCGGCCCCCCGGTTCTCTCTTCCCCCGACTACGTGGGTCCCGGTTGGCGCCGGAGTCGGATTCGCCTCCGGCGGAGAAAGGGCGTCCATCATCCCCGCCGTTAGGAGTTAGGCCATGCAAGATGGCTCCATTGAGCTGGCGCTGACCTTTGACGACGTGATGTTGTTGCCCGCCCGCAGCGAGGTGCTCCCCAAGGAGGTGGACCTCTCGACGCGCCTCACGCCGGCCGTCCGGCTCAACATCCCCCTCCTTTCCTCTGCCATGGACACCGTCACCGAGGCCGACCTCGCCATCGCCCTCGCCCGGGAGGGCGGACTCGGCGTCCTCCACCGCAACATGAGCGTCGCCGAGCAGGCCAGCGAGGCGGACAAGGTCAAGCGTTCCGAGAGCGGCATGATCGTGGACCCCATCACCATGAGGCCCCACCAGCGGGTCCGCGAGGCCCTTTCTCTCATGCGCAAGTACCGCATCTCGGGGGTGCCCATCACCGAAGGGGGGCGCCTGGTGGGCATCCTGACCAACCGGGACCTGCGGTTCGAGACGGAGCTGGAGCGCCCGGTGAGCGAGCTGATGACCCACGAGCGGCTCATCACCGTCCCCGCGGGCACCACCCTGGAGGAGGCGAAAAAACACCTCCAGGAGAACCGCATCGAGAAGCTCCTGGTGGTGGACGGGGATTTCAACCTCCGGGGGCTCATCACCATCAAGGACATCGAGAAAGTGCGCAAGTACCCCCGGGCCTGCAAGGACGGGCTCGGGAGGCTCCGCGTGGCGGCGGCGGTGGGGGTGAGCGAGGAGCTCGGCGAGCGGGCGGCGGCCCTGGTGGAGGCGGGCGTGGACCTGCTGGTGGTGGACACCGCCCACGGCCACTCGGCCCGGGTGTTCCGGGCGGTGGAGCACCTGCGGGGCGAGCACCCGAGGGTGGAGGTGATGGCGGGCAACGTGGCCACCGCCGAGGCCACCCGGGACCTCATCCGGGCGGGCGCCCACGCGGTGAAGGTGGGCGTGGGGCCGGGCTCCATCTGCACCACCCGCGTGGTGGCGGGCGTGGGGGTGCCCCAGCTCACCGCCGTGGTGCAGTGCGCCCGGGCGGCGGACGAGTCGGGGGTGTCGGTTGTGGCCGACGGCGGGATCAAGTACTCGGGCGACATCGTCAAGGCCATCGCCGCCGGGGCGCGGGCGGTGATGGTGGGGAGCCTCTTCGCAGGGACCGAGGAGAGCCCCGGGGAGAAGATCCTCTACCAGGGCCGCAGCTATAAGGTGTACCGCGGCATGGGCTCGCTGGGCGCCATGGCGGAGGGGAGCGGGGACCGTTACTCCCAGGAGGTCCCCGAGGGGGAAGAGGCCCTCTTCGCCGAGTTCAGCGAGACGAAACTCGTCCCCGAGGGCGTGGAGGGGCGGGTCCCGTACAAGGGCCCTCTCGCCAGCAGCGTCCACCAGCTCATGGGGGGCCTTGCGGCGGGCATGGGTTATGCCGGTTGCGGGGACATCGAGGCGCTCCGCAGGGAGGCCCGCTTCGTTCGCATCACCCATGCGGGCCTCCGGGAGAGCCACGTCCACGACGTCATCATCACCAAGGAGGCGTCCAACTATCCGCGCGAACAGAGGGCCTAAGCCGCCGGGGACCACGGGGTCACCCGAAAGGAGGATGCCCTGCATCCTCCTCATGGAGGAGCTTCCTGGCGCTTTGCCAGCGCTGGCCGGGGCCGTCAAGGAGGAGCTCGGGCGCGTCCTCAACCGCCACCTGACCGCGGGGAAGGTGCGCGGGTTGTTCTTCAGCGAACTGCACATCCTCTAGGTTCATGGCCGAGCGGGTGCTCATCCTCGACTTCGGCTCTCAGTACACCCAGCTCATCGCCCGCCGGGTGCGGGAGGAGCACGTCTACTGCGAGATCTACCCTTGCACCGCCCCCTGGGAGGCCATCCTCGCCTTCGAGCCCCGGGGGGTGATCCTCTCCGGGGGCCCCGCCAGCGTGTACGAGCCGGGCGCCCCCTCGATCGAGAAGGGGCTCTTCCAGTTGGATGTCCCCGTCCTCGGGATCTGTTACGGGATGCAGCTCATGACCCACCTCCTGGGCGGCCGGGTGGGCGCCGTCAAGAAGCGTGAGTATGGCAGGGCGGCGCTCCTCGTGGAGGGGTCCGACCCCCTCCTCCACGGCCTCTCCCGAGAGGAGACGGTGTGGATGAGCCACGGGGACGCCATCGAGGAGCCTCCGCCCGGTTTCATCCCGGTCGCCCGCTCGGAGGGCTCGCCCGTGGCCGTCATGCGGAGCGTGGAAGGCTCCCTCTACGGCATCCAGTTCCACCCCGAGGTGGCCCACACCCCCCGCGGCCGGGAGATCTTGAGGAACTTCCTCTTCCGCGTCTGCGGCCTCAAGGGCGAGTGGACCATGCGCGCCTTCGCCGAGGAGGCGGTGGGGCGCATCCGGGACCAGGTGGACGGGGGACGGGTGCTCTGCGCCCTGAGCGGGGGGGTGGACTCGGCCGTGACGGCCGCCCTCGTCCACCGGGCGGTGGGGGAGAGGCTCACCTGCATCTTCGTGGACAATGGTCTTCTGCGCAAGGGGGAGGCCGAGGAGGTGCAGAAGACCTTCGGCGAGGCCCTTGGCCTCCGCCTCCACACCGCCGACGCCCGGGAGCGCTTCCTCGGGGCCCTCCGGGGCGTGAGCGACCCCGAGGAGAAGCGCAGGAGGATCGGCGAAGCTTTCATCCGGGCCTTCGAGGATGCGGCCCGCGCCCTCTCGGAGGGCCCCGGGGAAGGGCCCCGCGCCGGCGGTCCGGTCCGCTTCCTGGCCCAGGGCACCCTCTACCCCGACGTCATCGAGAGCACCTCCTTCAAGGGCCCTTCGGCCACCATCAAGACCCACCACAACGTGGGAGGCCTCCCCGAGGAGCTGGGCTTCGAGCTCGTGGAGCCCCTCCGGGAGCTCTTCAAGGACGAGGTGCGCGAGGTGGGGAGAGAGCTGGGCCTCCCCGAGACGATCCTCTCCCGCCATCCCTTCCCGGGGCCCGGCCT
>JBHIBR010000229.1:0-3842 GCA_046759145.1 Nitrospinota bacterium
TTCCACACCAACCTCGTCCAGGTGGGGCGGGACGCGGCATCGAATGGTTGAAGCGTTCTTCTCGGCTCTCCCGGAGGAGCGCCCCCCGGGCCTTTGGTTGTCGGACGCCAAGGGCAGGAAGGGGGCGCTTCAAATCCAATACCCGCGGGACGGCCCCTCTCCTCTAATCGAAGTGTTCTGAGATGACCGCCAGAGCGCTCGTGGTCCTGGGCACGGGCTCCCACGTGGGGAAGAGCGTGCTGGTCACCGCGCTTTGCCGCGTCTTCTCGCGGGCGGGCTACCGGGTGCGCCCCTTCAAGGCGCAGAACATGGCCCTCAACTCCTTCGTCACGCCCGACGGCGGCGAGGTGGGGATGGCCCAGGCGGTCCAGGCGGAGGCCTGCGGCGTCCCCCCATCGGTGGAGATGAATCCCATCCTCCTGAAACCCTCCAGCGACAAAGAATGCCAGGTCGTCCTCCGGGGGAGGCCCATCGGCCACATCGAGGCACGGACCTACTGGGGGCGAAAGCGCGAGCTCTTCCCCGCTGTCGCGGAGGCGCTCGCCCGCCTGCGGGCGGAGGCGGACCTGGTGGTGGTCGAGGGGGCGGGGAGCCCCGTGGAGGTGAACCTCAAGGAGTGGGACATCACCAACCTGCGGGTCGCCGAGCTGGCCGACGCGCCCGTCCTGCTGGTGAGCGACATCGAGCGGGGAGGGGTGTTCGCCTGGCTGCTGGGGACGCTCGACCTCATGAACCCCTCCGAGCGGAGCCGTGTGCGGGGGATAATCATCAACAACTTCCGGGGCGACCCCGACCTCTTGAAGCCCGGCCTCGAGTTCCTCGAAGAGCGCGCGGGCGTCCCTGTCCTCGGGGTGATCCCCCACATCCCCAACCTGCGGGTGGCGCAGGAGGACTCGGTGGGGCTGCCCCGGAATGCCTCTCCGGGGCCGCCGGAGCCCGGGGCCCTCGCCATCCGGGTGGTGGCCCTCCCCCACATCGCCAACTTCACCGACTTCGACCCTCTCGCCCAGGAGCCGGGGGTGGACTTGCGCTACGTGCGGCGCCCGGAGGAACTGGGGGGGGCGGACCTCGTCATCGTGCCCGGCTCCAAGAGCACGGTGGCAGACCTTGAGGCTCTCCGTGCATCCGGTGTGGCCGAAGCCCTGGTGCGCCACGCGCGGGCGGGCGGGAGGCTCATCGGCATCTGCGGGGGCTTCCAGATGCTGGGGGAGGGGGTCGAAGACCCCGACGGGGTGGAGTCCCCATGCTCCGAGGCGGTCGGCCTCGGCCTCCTGCCCGTGCAGAGCCGTTTCTTTGGCGAGAAGGAGACCCACCAGGTCGAGGCACGCGGGGCGGGAGTCCTGCCGGGCGATGAGCGGTGGACCCTTCGGGGCTACGAGATCCATATGGGCCACACCCGGCGCTCCCCGCAGTGCCGGCCCGCTTTCCTCATCCAGCGGAGGGGCGCTCGGGCGGCCTCCCTCGAGGACGGGGCGGTGAGCGCCGATGGGCGCATCTGGGGGACCTACATCCACGGCCTCTTCGACAACGACCCCTTCCGTTGGGCCCTCCTCGACGCTCTCCGCTCTGAGCGGGGGATCCCCACCCCTGCGGGAGAGCGGATTGCCTTCGAGAGGGGGGGCGCTTACGACCGGCTTGCCGACCGGGTGGGAGAGTCCCTCGACCTAGCGCGCATCGCCGCCCTGGTCGGCCTCCCGCTGGGACAACAGGGGCGGCCCCCGCCATAGTTCACCCACTCTTCCCGGTGGGATGCCGTAAACCAAGCTCCCCCGACGCCATACCACGCGCTGGGGTGTCCTCCGAAAAATTTCCACCCGTCTGAAAGAATTTCCGGCGGCCTGCCTCAAGCAACCCGTCCAGGGAAGGCAATTTTCGTGTTATATTCGCAATAACTCTTTGAATTTTTCTAAGAAAAATCCCTTGACAGGTCCGGGCCGAGGGCCTATATATCACACTTGTGGGGAGAAGTGGGAGGAAGTGGGAGGCTCCCCCGTGTTCATGAGCGCCTATCACGGAGCCATTGACCAGAAGGGGCGGGTGAGTGTCCCGGCAAGGTTCCGAGAGCACCTGCAGGCCCACTATGGCGACCGCCTCATCCTGGTTCCCATGGACAGCGCCATCTTCGTCTATCCCCTGGAGGAGTGGAAGCGGCGCTTCGAGGATAAGATCCGCGACCTCCCCACCAACCGCGAGGAGGTGCGCCGCTTCGTGCGAAACTTCTACGCCCGCGCCGCCGAGTGCGCCATCGACCGGCAGGGCAGGATCCTCATCCCTCCCCACCTCCGCGACCAAGCCGGCATCCAGAAGGATGTGGTCGTCGTCGGCGTCTCCAACAAGCTGGAGGTCTGGGGACGCGAGCGTTGGGAGGAGCAGGAGGCCCAGAGCCGCGAGCAGATGGAAAGCATCGCCGAAGGCGGCCTGGTGGACCTGGACTTCTAGCCTGGGGGAGTGGGGAGGACTACCTTGTATCGGGAAAAAGATTCGGGCTGCGGCACGCCCCGCGCGGCAGCGGGGAGCGCCCGGCCTTTGGGACGGCATTCGAGCGATGGCTGCCTCTCACATCCCGGTCATGGCCAAAGAGGTAGCGGACTACCTCGCCCCGGGACCCGGCCAAGTGTTCTTGGATTGTACTCTGGGCGGAGGGGGACACAGCTGGGTCCTCTTGGAGGCCTCGTCGCCTTCAGGGGTACTGGTCGGCTTTGACCGGGATGGAGAGGCGGTCACGATTGCGCGAGAGCGCCTCGCCCCTTTCGGCGGGCGGGCGCGGCTGCGGCGGGCGGAGTTCGCCCGCCTGCGGGAGGTCCTCCGAGGCGAGGGCATCGAGCGGGTGGACGGAGTGCTCTTCGACCTGGGGGTCTCTTCCCTCCAGCTCGACGACCCGGCCCGGGGGTTCAGCTTCCAGATCCCGGGTGAGCTGGACATGCGGATGGACCGCAGGCAGGCCCTCTCCGCCCGCGAGGTGGTGAACGAACTCTCCGAGGAGGAGTTCGTCCGCATCCTGCGCGCCTATGGCGAGGAGCCCCGGGCGCGGCCCATTGCCCGGCACATCTGCCGGGCCCGCGCGCGAGCCCCCATCCGCACAACGCAGGAGCTCGCCCGCCTCGTGGCCGAGGCCGTGCCGCGTCGGTTCTGGCGCCCGGGCCGCCATCCTGCCACGCGCACCTTCCAGGCCCTTCGCATCCACGTGAACCGGGAGCTCGAGGGGCTCGCCGACTCGCTGCGCGAGGCCATCGGGGTGTTGCGAGCGGGCGGCCGCCTGTGCGTCCTCAGCTACCACTCCCTGGAAGACCGCATCGCAAAGCAGACCCTGCGGGAGGAGGCCAGGGGCTGCGCCGTCCCACGCGGCGCGCCGGTGGGGGGCGGGCGTCCGCCCCGCGTGCGCATCCTCACCCCGCGGCCCCTCCGGCCTCCTCGGGCGGAGGTGCGGGCGAACCCGCGCGCGCGCAGCGCCAAGCTCCGGGTGGCCGAGCGGCTGCCGGGGGGCTGAGATGCTGCGGGTTCGCGCTCGGGCGCAAGGCAAGCGCCAGAGGCGGGGCGGGGGCCTGGGGGGGCCGCTGGCCCTCGCCGCGCTCGTAGGGGCGAGCGCCCTTCTGCTCCTGTGGCCCCACCTCCGTCTTCTCCAGGTCGGCTACGAATTTCAGAGGCTGCGCGCGGGGCGGGAGGCCCTGGCTCGCGAGAACCGCCTGCTTCGGGTGGAGGCCTCGACGCTGCGGCAGATGCCGCGCATCGAGGCCATCGCCCGCAAGCGCCTGGGCATGGTCTTTCCGGAGCCCGGGCAGGTGGTGCTGGTGCGACCGCGCACCCCGGAAGGGCCCGCTCTGTTGGGCCCCTCTGGGCGAGCG
>JBHIBR010000230.1:0-3814 GCA_046759145.1 Nitrospinota bacterium
GCGGGGTGTGTCCAGAGCGTGCTCTTCGGCGGGGTGAACGCGGCCGCCCTCCGGGTGCTCTCCCGCAACGGGGCGCGCGTGGAGACCCCGCCGGGGCAGACCTGCTGCGGGGCGCTCCAGGGGCACGGGGGCGACCGGGAGGGAGCGCAGGGACTCGCGCGGCGGAACCTGCGGGCCTTCGACCCTGATGCCGTGGACGCCATCGTCGTCACGGCCTCGGGCTGCGGCTCCATCCTCTGCGAGTATGGGGACCTCCTGAGGGACGACCCCGAGCTGGCCGGACGCGCCCGGGCCTTCAGCGCGAAGGTGGTGGACATCAGCAAGTTCCTGGCCGATGCTGGACCCCGCCCCGCACGGCTCGAGAGGCCCCTCCGTGCTACTTACCACGAGCCCTGCCACCTGGCCCACGCCCTCAAGGTGCGCAAGGAGCCCCGGGCGGTGCTGCGCTCCATCGAGGGCCTGGAGCTGGTGGAACTGGTGGAGTCGGACTGGTGCTGCGGGAGCGCGGGTTCTTACAATCTCACCCAGCCCGAGCTCTCCGCGCGCCTTCTCGAGCGCAAGCTTGACCGCATCGCCGAGACGGGGGCGCAGGTAGTGGTGACGGGAAACCCTGGCTGCCTCATCCAGATCGCCGCGGGGGCGCGCGAGCGGGGGATGGACCTGCGCGTGGTGCACCCCGTCGCTCTCCTGGATGAGGCCTACCGCGGGGTCGCCTCCTGAGGAGCTGGGGAGAGGCCGTTGAGGGGACCCTCTTCCTACGCCCACCAGGAGCGGCTCGTCGAGCCCGACTGGCTCGAGTCCCACTTCCGCGACCCATCGCTTCGGGTGGTGGAGTGCAGCAACAAGCCCGAGGAATCCTACCGCAAGGGGCACATCCCCCGTGCGGTCCTGTGGCGCTGGAAGGAGGACCTCTGGGAGCCGAACCGGCGGGAGTTCATCTCGGGCGAGGCCTTCGCCGAGCTCATGGGCCGCTCGGGCATCGCCCCCGAGACCACGGTGGTCCTCTACGGCGACTCCAATCGCTACGCCACCTACGCCCTCTGGTTCCTTACCCTCAGGGGCCACCGCGACGCGCGCATCCTGAACGGCGGAAGGCGGCGGTGGGTGCGGGAGGGGAGGCCCCTCACAAACGAGGTGCCGAGCCTCCTGCGCGGCCCCTACCGGGTGGGGGAGGGGGACGCCTCGATCCGCATCCGCAAAGAAGAGGTGCTCGCGGGCCTGGGGCGCAAGGACCGGGTGTTGCTGGACGTGCGCTCCCCCGAAGAGTTCCGCGGCGAGCGGGTGGCGCCTCCGCATATGTTGGACCACGGGGCGGAGCGCAAGGGGCGCATCCCGGGCGCGGTGCACCTTTACTGGCAGGAGATTGTGGGGGGGGATGAGCGCTTCAAGCCCCTCCCCGAGTTGCGAGAGCTGTTCGCGGCGCGGGGGGTGACGGAGGAGAAGGAAGTGGTGGTCTACTGCCGGCTCTCCCACCGGGCCTCGCTGGTGTGGTTCGCCCTCCGCCACCTGGTGGGGCATCCGAGGGTGAGCTGCTACGACGGCTCCTGGACGGAGTGGGGGAGCGCGGTGGGCGTGCCCATCGAGGTGTGAGGGAAGAGGAGGAGCTTCCGTGGCGGAGAAGAAGATGCGCGTGAGCCGGTGGGATGCCCTGGAGCTTTCCGGCGACCGCCCCGGCGTGTGGCACCGGCGCGTGTTCGGCGAGAACGTCCAGGTCCAGCACCTCATCACCGAGCCCGGGGGCGAGCCGGCGAAGGCTCACAGCCACCCCCGCTCGGAGCAGTTCTACCTCGTGGAGCAAGGGCGCTGGGAGGTGACGGTGGAGGGCGAGAGCCGGGAGATCCGTCCCGGCGACATCGTCTACATCCCGGCGGATGCGCAGCACACTGTCCGCCTGCTCGGCCCGGAGAAGGGGCAGATCCTCGAGATCTACTCTCCTCCCATCAACCCTCCTCGCTGAGCGGGCGAGCTGGATTTCTCTCTCAGCAAGTCCCCAAGCGCGAGGGGGGCCGCCCCGACAGGGCGGCCCCCCGGCGTGGTTGGGCCCGGGCTTACATCCTGCCCTTCTCTTTCCAGTACCGGATGGCACCCGGGTGGAAAGTCAGGCGCTTGGTCCCCTTGAGCGCGGTCTTGGGCCCGATGAGCTTGCCGAGGGGGTGGTAGCGCTGGATCTGCTTGTGATTCTCCATCAGGGTCTTGACCACCAGGTGGGCGTTCTCGTTGGACATCTTGCTGTTGACGATTATGGTCCACATCTGCCCCCAGGTCACCACGTCATAGGGCTGTCCGGGAGCAGAGTTGGCGGGCCACACCACGCGGACGACGCCCGGGTCCCGCTCCTCCATCTTCTTGATGGTGGCCTCATCGGGGCCGAAGAAGTTGAGCTGGCCCTTCCGGGTCCGCGCAAGGTCCATGTAGGCGGGCACGGGTTTGAAGCCGCCGGCGAAGAAGAACCCCGCGTCCACCCGCCCGTCCTTGATCGCCGCGGTGTTCTGGGGGTTGGTAAAGTACTCCTTCTGGACCTTGTCATACATCCCGCTGTAGCGCAGGGCGTTCTCGGTGATCTTGTAGATGGAGCCGCCCCGGCCCCCCACCACGAACTTCTTGCCCACCAGGTCGGCCCACTTGGTGATGCCGGTGGCCTTGCGCGCCGCGTAGAGCACCGTCAGGGGGAAGAGGGCGGTGAGGACCAGGACGTCCTGCTTTTTCTTGAAGGGCGGCTTTGCGTTCTGGCCCCAGAAGGCGGCGGGACTGGTGGTCATGCCCATCCGGAAGGGGGCTTTGCTGTCCTTCTTCTGGAGGGCGCGCACGTTGGCCGTGGAGCCGCCGGTTAGAGAGGCGGCGACTTCGAGCCTCCCGCCCGAGTTATCGGTGATCACCTTGCCGATGGCGGTGCCGACTTCGAACGTCGCACCCCCGGGCTGGGAGGTACCCAGGTAGAGCTTGACCTTCTGCGCCTCCGCAGGGCCCGCCAGCCCCAGGACGAAGGTCAGCGCGACCAGCAGCGCAAGAGTGCGAACCAACCGAGCCATGTTCTCTCTCCTCTCGCTGCACCGGCGCCGTCAGCACCACGGCTACCTTGCCGGGCGGGGCGCCCAGGTGAAATGTTCCCCTCCTAGCAGATCAACCCTTAGGAAGCGTCAAACTAGCAGCTAAGGGTCCAGTTGTCAAGGAGGTTCCCTTGACACTCACGGAGCCCCTGGGATAGCTTGGCCGGTAATTTGCGCCCGCTGGCGGTGGCGGACGGTATTCCCACCCAGCAAGAGGTGTGACCCCATGATCGCAGGGCCCGCGTCCGCCGGGGGTGAGAGGTCACACCTGATCCGGACCATCGCCTTCCTCGCCGCGGCGACCGCTGTCCTTTCGGGCCTGTACCACATCGCGGCGATCTATCTTCGCCCCCTCCCGGGGGAGATGCACCCCAACATGCACCTCCTCCTGGCCTTCACCATCCTGCTGCTCGGCGGGGCGGCCCGCGACCCGGAATCCTATGACGTGAGCCTGGGCGAGCTGGGGGTGCTCGTCCTCTCCCTGGTGCCCGCGACCTATTTTTTCTTCTTCACGCCCGAATCGGAAACGGGCTGGCCGGAGGCCGGGGTGTGGCCCTTCTACCTCCTGCCGCCGCTGGCGCTGGCCGCCCTGCTCATCCGCGAGCGCGCCTGGCTGTGTCTTTCCCTTTCGCTGATCAGCCTGATCCCCTCCGCCCTGCTCTTCGCCAACTGGTCCGCACTTCCGGAGAGCGTCCAGGAGCCGACGACCTGGTGGCTCCTCTTGTTCTGGACGGTGCCCACGGCCTGGGTGCTCTTCCACGTCTTCT
>JBHIBR010000231.1:0-3805 GCA_046759145.1 Nitrospinota bacterium
GTCCCCTTCGGGAGGCCGAGGGCGCGCGCCGGGTTGACCGTGACCGGCGCAAGGGCCCTCTCCAGCGGCCAGCCGTGCTCCGTGACGAGGCGCCGGGCTTCCTCCCACAGGGAGGACACGGGCCAGCGCATTGTGCGCGCGAGCTTCCCCTCTTCGTCAAAGAAGGAGTGGACCCCGTTTCCATCCGTGCTGAAGCTGATCCGCTCCAGCGGCACGCCTGCCTCGCAGGCCTCGGCGGCGGCCTGGCTCGCGGCCAGCGCCGTCGGGATCCCCCCCTCCACTGTGAACGCGGAGGTGAAGTCCATCCGCCCTCCTCGGAGCGAGAACTCGACGGCCCGTTGGAAGAGGCGCGGCGAGCGGTTCAGGTGCGTCGGGAGGAAGCGGCCGATCCGCACTTCGGCGTGCTCGCAGGCGGCGAGGAGCGGGTCGAGCCCCTCGCGGCCTTCGCCCACATGAATGCAGACGGGCCCAGCCTTTCCGGCCATCCGGGCGCCGAGGGCGGTCTCTGCGGCGAGGCGGGCGATCTCCGAAGCGGTCGGCTGCGTGCCGCGTTCGTCTGCGATGGCGATTTCGCCCGTCCCGACCACTTCCGGGATGTAGAGCAAGTCCCACTGGGCGCCCCCGCATAGGGTGGGCGGCGGGTACTGGTACGCGCCCGACCATAGAAAAGCGCTCAGTCCCTCCGCCGTCAGCGCTCGCGCCTTTGCGAGGAGGGAGGAGAGATGCCGAGTGAGCCCGTCAACCCCCAGGATGCCGACGGCCGTCGTGATGCCGCAGCCCACAAGTTCCGAGAGAAAGATCTCCGGTCCTCGGGTCCAGGGGCCTCCGGCGCCCCCTCCGCCTAGAAGATGTACGTGGTTGTCGATGAGCCCGGGGACGAGGATCTTCCCTCGGAGGTCGACAACTTCGACATCCCCAAGAGGGGCGAAGCGTCCGAGGTCCCCCGCCACGGCGACCACCTTCTCGCCGCATACCAGCACATCGCGCTGGCCGAGGGGCTGCGGGGCGTAGAGGTCCGCCCCCCGCAGGAGCGTGTGGGTTTTCTTCACCGAGAGTCCCTCAGTGCCTCCCGCAGGCGGGGGAGGACCGCATTGCGACAGAAAGCGATCTCGTCCATGGGCTGGGCATAGGACTCGGGCCCTCGGAGCAGGACATGGTTCACCCCGAGTCCTTCCATCATCCGAAGCCGCTCCACCCATTCCTCCGGGGTGCCGATGATTCCCAGCGACTCCACCACTTCGTCTGGGATGAAAGAGGAGGCGCGACCCGCATCCTCGACATTGAGGGCGTGGCTCAAGTCGGGGTAGACCTTCGTGTCGAGCGGGACAAACTCGCCCGGGAGGCCCGCGACCTTCAGGACCTCGGGCGTGAGATAGTAGTAGGGCACAAGCAGGTGCCGCATCCTCCGGATGGCGGCGTCCCGGTCCTGCAAGGCACAACATTGGGCCGAGATGACGACGTCCATCGCGGAGACGTCTCGGCCGGCCCCTTCCGCCCCGGCCCGGAGGCGCCCCATGGCCCGGGCGATCGTCTTCCGGTTCGCACCCACCTGGAGGATGACCCCATCTGCTTCGGCGCCCGCAAACTCGATGGTTTGCGGCCCCATCGCCGCGACGTAGAGGGGCACGGGGCGCGGGGGGACGAGTTCATGCCGCCTGCCGCCGAACTCGGCCTCTCCCTCCCGCAGGAGGAGGCGGAGGGCGCGGACGAATTCGCGCAAACGGCCGAGCTTCCCCCCGGGGAGGCCCAGGGACCGCGCCGCCGATGCCCCGGCCCCGATCCCCAGCACGAAGCGCCCTCCGGAGAGGTCGTGCAGGCTCGCGCACGCCGCTGCCACCGCCTGAAAGTGGCGCATGTAGGGGTTGGTCACGGCGGTCCCCACCCTCAGCCGCTCGGTCCGCATCGCCATGGCGGAGAGGTAAACGTATGAGTCCCCCCACCGGCCGGCGAGGAGCGGTGTGTCAGTCACCCAGGCGGCCTCGAAACCGGCCCGTTCGACCTCCGCGGCGAGGCCGGCGCCCTCCGCCGGCGGTTGACTCGGAGGGAGGCGGATTCCCAACGTGAGCGCCACGAGATCCTCCTCGGACGGCTCCTCTTAATTCCCCCTCATAGCGTCAGGGCCCTACCACCGCTCACGAGCAGATCCGCGCCCGTGATGTAGCAAGCCGCATCGGAGCAGAGAAAGACCACCGCCTCGGCCACCTCGTCGGGGGTGGCGATGCGACCGAGGGGAATCTCCTTAAGAAGGCTTTGCCGCTCGGCTTCGCTCCGGCGGAGGCGAAACTCCGGCGTCTCGGTGGAGCCCGGCGAGATGGAGTTCACCCGGATCCCCAGGGGACCCAGCTCGGCCGCCAGGTTGATGGTGAAGTTGCGCAGCGCCGCCTTGGCCGGGCCGTAGGCGTGAAATCGCGGGACCGCCAGCCGGAACGACGCAGTCAGCAGGTTCACGATCGCGCCACCCCCTCGATCCACCATGTGGGGCACAGCCGCCTGGCAGCAGTGGAAGGCCCCGCCGAGGTGGACCTCGAGCTGGGGCCGCACGTCCCGCTCCCAGTCGAGTTCGAGGAAGGGGCGCACTGGGTGAAGAAAACGCGCACTGTTGACCAGGATGTCGAGCCCCCCGAAGGTCTCGACCGCCCGTTCCACCATCGCCCGCACGGCCTCGCGCTCCCGCACATCCGCCCCGTGGATTAGGGCCCTTCCTCCTCCGGCCTCGACCTGCGAGGCAACGCGCTCGGCCAGGTCCCTTCGCTCCCGGTAGTTGACCGCCACGGCTGCGCCCCGCCGGCCCAAGGCCACGGCCGCAGCGGCCCCGATCCGGCGGCTCGCGCCCGTCACCAGGGCCACCTTTCCCGCGAGGTCCACCGTCTAGAGCTCCTCCAGTCCCAGGAGCCGGGCCGGGTTCACCTTCACCATCTGATCGATTGCCTCCCGGTCGAATCCGCACTTCATCAGGATCTCGCAGAAGACCCGCATCCCCTCGGCTGGCGCAGGGCTCTCCAGCTGGCCGAAGTCGGTGATGAGGTTGCACCTTTCGGGTCCGACGTGGCGCACGATCTCCGCCACCTCCCGGGGGTCATGGCGACCGTAGTAAGGATGGCAGGCCCCGAAGGACAGGTTCAGGTAAGCGCCCAGGCTCGTCAGCTCCTTGAGCCCCTCCAGCGTAAACTCGAAGGGATAGTAATGGTTCGGATGGGTCACCATCATCCGGCGCACGCCCAGCTCCCGGGCGCGGCGGCACAGGGCGAGCGCCTCCCCCTGGCCCAGGTGCCCCGTGGCCAGGACGGCGTCCGCCTCGGCCACCAGGCGCAGGATGTCCTCCGCCTCAGGGCGGAGGGTCCGGCCGCCCTCCTCCAGCACCGGAATGGGCGGTTGGCGGTAGCCGAACTGAAACATCTGGTAGTGCATGCTCCGCGACCCATAAGAGGCCATGAAGAGGGAGTCCATGGTGGGCATCATGATCACGCGGGCACCCGTCCGGAGGGCCCAGGCCACCGTCCTGGGGTTCAGCCCGCCCGTGAGGTTATTCAGCGCGACACCGCCGAAGACGCGGATCTCGGGCACCAGGCTCTGGGTGAGCTCCGCCTTCACCACGGAGGGACTGAAGTGGTCTTTGAAGACGATGGCGCGGAAGCCCGCCTCCGCCGCTTCTCGGGCGATGGCCACGCAATGGTCGTAGCGGGGGATGCAATCGGGTGCGCTGTGGAGGTGGAGGTCAATCGCCCCTTGGAGCAACCCCGGCTCTCTTAATCGCATCAACCTAACCCTCTCTCATGGCGGGCGCGGATCTGCCGAACCCCCTGAC
>JBHIBR010000232.1:0-3779 GCA_046759145.1 Nitrospinota bacterium
GACCGGCCGAGGCGGAGCATCTTGGCCGCCTTGTCCCGGATGTCCCACTGGGCGTGAGGGTCCTCCCGCAGGCGCGAGACGTGGTAGAGCTCCCGCGCGTTGCACTTGAAGAGCACCCTGCGGCGGTGGGCGTTGGTGAGGACGTAGGGCGCGGCAGGAGGCGTCCGCTTTGCGATCCCCCGGTAGGTACGATTCGTCCGCTCCATGAGCCCCTCGAACTCCCGCCTCATGCCCACCTCCTCCACCGCGGGGGGGACGGTGCAGCCGAGGTCGGGGTCGTAGGGCTGTACGTTCTGGGTGGACATGCGGTGGCGCTTGAGCTGGCCGAAGCAACCGGCCGAGACGGTGAGCTCGAAGATGAGGTCCACGTTCTCGAACTCGCGCAGCGCGGCGTCCCAACCCTTCGTGTGGCGGAAGGTGGAGGCGATGAGGCCGCAGAGCTCCCCTTCGGAGAGCGCCTCCGCGAGCCCCCGACAGGCTTCCATGGGCCGCCCCGAGCCCGAGTGGAGGAGACAGGCGGCCAGCAGGCGGTCGGCACCCGGCGTGGCGTAGAGGAGCCTGACGTCCTCCTCCTCGGCGGGGGGATGGGCGAAGCCTTCCGGGGCGCCGCTCGGCTGAGTGTGCCTTTCGAAAAGAGCCTCCGCCTCTCTGCGCAACTCCTTGCGGGCGAGGCGGTGGTAGTCGGTGGGCTCGACGTACTTCACGAGCGAGGGGGCCACCCCCTCCACCGCCCGGTGGAGGTGGCCCGCAAGCTCGCGGAGCTCCGAGAGCTCCGCGCTCGCCAGGCGCGCGATCATGTGCTCGAGGTTTCGGGCGTTGAGCGTCATCCCCACCTGGGCCTCGGTCGCGAGGCTCGCCACGTAGCGCGCGTCCTCCTTGGCCCAGCCCTCGAGCATCCTGTGGTTTCTCTCCTGGGCGGCGAGCTCGGGGTGCCGCTCGAAGGCGCGGGCGCGCAGCCGCTCGTAGAGCCGGTGGTAGAGGGCGTTCTGCTCCCGTATGGCGGAGACGAACTCCTCGAGGAGCCCCGCCTCCCGGACCTCCTCGGGGACGACGAAGTCATCTTCGAGGAGGATGTAGCGCTGGCTCTTCTCGGTGTAGGAGCACATGCGGTGCCTCTCGACCGCCTCCACCGCGTAGCGGCTGACGCCGATGAGGTCGAAGTTGAAGGCCGCGTGCTCGGCCACGGAGCTGTGGCCGTACTCGAAGATGATGGTCTGGTTGGATTTGCGGGCGCGGTCCACCTCCTCCCGCGCGATGGCGCGCAGCTCGTCGAGGGCTCTCGGGTCTCGACTCACCCGGGCGTAGGCGGCGGAGAGGGTCTCGGGCGTCCAGTTGTCCCGGCCGAGCAGAGCCGAGGTCCTCTCCCCCAGCTCGGCCGCCCTCCGCCGGAGCTGCTCTTCGGAGAGGCCCTCCAGCGCCTCCGGGGAGAAGCGCTCCCTGAGCGGCTCCAGCACCTCGCGCCTGAGCTCCCTCAGCACCTCGACATCCAGGTTGTGGCCGGACAGGAGGACGCGCATGGGCTCTCTCTCGTGGGCGGGTGAAGATGCTATCAGGTGGAATCAATCCCTCGGCCACAATACCGCGAAGGCGGGGGCGGGGCAAGGAGGGTCGGTCCACCGAACGCCGGTCCACCGAACGCCGGCCCACCGAACGGGGGATGTAGACGCGCGGAATCAAAGAATCTGCGCTAGTATGGGAATGGTTAAGTTGCGTCTACGGGCAGGCCCCCTGCCGCGCAGACGGCTGGGGCTGCGAAAGGGAGCGCGCCGGGAACGTAGGGTCCGAGGAACCTTATTATGGCCGACCTGGATGCCATCCGCAGCGAAGCGGAGAGGTTTTGCCGCGAGATCAGCACTGAGCACTACCTGGGGAGCGCGGGCATCAAGGAGGAGGTGGACTACGTCTCCATCTACGAGCGCCACCGCTTGCTTTTCAGCCGCGATGCCGTGGAGGAGGTGAGCAGGGCGCTCACCTCTGGGGACGGAGGGCTCCCTCTCCTCCGCGAGTTCCTCGTCCTCGAGCCCAGCCTCCGTGGGCCTTGCCGTTGGCCCAAGGCCGCCTTTTCGTTGCTATCCGACGGTTTTTGTGCTACGCTCAGGTCATCCAAGCGGTCGTTTGGGAAATGTCGGTTAAAGTGTCAGCGTTCCTCCGTGCCAGAACTTGAATTGTCGAATTGATGAAGGAATCTGAGAATGCCGACTCCTGAGGAACAAGCTTTTGAAAGCTATTCGAAGCCGAGCTTTCAGACCTTCTATCAAGCCCATTTCCAAGAGCTTGTCGCCGAGAGGTTATTTAGGTGGTGGAGCAGAATCGATTTAGTGACGGCCGTGCTCATAGGTCTTACGGCATCCGGGTCTGCGGTCGCAGGTTGGCTACTTTGGAGTATGCCTGGTTGGAAGCTTGTCTGGGCGATTATTGCGGGTACAGCATCACTGGTGTCCATTGGACACGGTGCCCTGGGCGTAGCTGGAAGAGTTAAAAAGTTAGAAGAAATTCGAGGCCAATTTTGCCAACTCCGCGTTGAGCTCGAAACGTTTCGACAGCAACTTATAATTGGCATCAAATCTGACCAGGCGAAAAAGCAATTCGAGCTACTACGGGGTAGATATGAAAAATTTATGGCTAATAATCATCCCGACATTCTTCATAATAGAAAGAAGTTGATGTCTAGCGTTCAGGATGAACTCGATTCGTTGCTGCGGCAGAAGGGGTACATCTAAATGACCGATCTTCCGAGGACCAAAAACCAGCTGCCTCGGCCTCCCAAACCAATCCCTGACCCCATAGTCCGTCGTCCACCAAGTTAATGAAGGCTTCACGCTTTCTGGGAGTGTTTGGATTTCAACTTCGGCATTACGACTGAGTCAAAAACGGAAGTAATCGGCGATAAAACAAAGAGCAGACCGTATTTCCTCCTCGGAATCTCATTCGAATTAAATCGATTTACATGTTGCGCCGCTACGCGGCCAAGATTGACTTCGAGCTAAAACTCCACACCGGGCCCGCGCTCGAGGGGAAGGAGGAACTTTACGCCCGCACGCTGGGCGCCGCCACCCTGGTCGAATACCCGCCCGTCTCCTTTTTGGACGATGTGGACAGCTTCTTCTACTGCGCCAACTACCTCCGGGCCTGGATGTTCCAGGCGCAGCTTGCGGCCCACCTGCGCAAGGAATTCGGGGAAGGTTGGTTCGCCGACCCGCGCTCGGGAGAGGTCTTGAAAGGGCTCTGGGCTCTAGGCCAGGGCGAGCCCCTGGACGCCCTCCTCCAGCGCCTCGGCCTGCCTGGCCTCTCGGCCGAGCCGCTTGCGGAGGCGGTGGAGAGGGGGCTAAAAAACTGAGCCCGGGCCCGATAGAATCCGGGCGGTGCGAACGAAAGTTAGGGCGCGTCCTGCCCCTCCCTTCCGCCCCGCGGGGAAGGAAAGACGACTTAGGGCCGCACCTTCTCCGAGCCCCGCTTGACCGAAAGCCGGCTAGCTAGGATGCCCTCCGAATTGCCGTCTGGAAGAAATCCACCGCAAGGACGATGAGCGCAGCGGAGCCCAGGATGGCCGGGACGATAAACACTTGCTTGTAGCCAAAGCCCGGCCACCAATGGCCGAAGACGGGCGAGCCCAGCCAGCCGCCCACCCAGCCGATGATCACCTTGCTGAAGTACGACCCCCAGCCCGGGATCGCGTAGTAGGAAAGGCCGAAGTGGAAGATCGCTGCCACCACGAGGCTGATGATGAGCAGGATCAGGAAGCTGACGAAGTCCATCCCGATCATGGAAGGCCTCCTTCT
>JBHIBR010000233.1:0-3773 GCA_046759145.1 Nitrospinota bacterium
TGACCGTGAGCGAGCGGATGACCCTCTCCAACATGGCTGTGGAGGCCGGGGGGAAAGTGGGCCTCATCGCCTCCGATGAGAACACCCGGACCTACCTCAGGGGGATGGGCCGGGAGGAGGACTTCGTCCCCCTCGCCCCGGACGCGGATGCGAACTACGAGCGGGTCGTGGAGGTGGACGTGAGCCGCCTCGAGCCCACCGTCTCCCTCCCCCACGCCGTGGACAACACCCGCCCCATCGGGCATCCCGACTGCCGGGACCTCGCCATCCAGCAGGTGTTCCTGGGCTCCTGCACCAACAGCCGCATCGAGGACCTGCGCATCGCCGCGGGCATCGTGGGGAGGGCGGGGAGGGTCCACCCCGATGTCCGTCTGATCGTGACGCCCGCCTCGAAGAGCATCTGGCTGCAAGCCATGGAGGAGGGCCTCATGAAGACCTTCATCGAAGCCGGGGCCCTCGTGAACGCCGCAGGCTGCGGCCCCTGCGTCGGGGTCCACGAGGGCGTCCTGGCGGACGGTGAGACCTGCGTCTCCACCTCCAACCGGAATTTCCTCGGCCGCATGGGCAACCCCAAGGCTTCCATCGTCCTCGCCTCCCCGGCCACGGCGGCCGCCTCGGCGGTGGCGGGAGAGCTGGCCGACCCGCGGAGGTACCTCTGATGGAGAAGCGCGAGGGACGGGCCTGGAGGTTCGGCGACGGCATCACCACCGACCACATCGCCCCGGGGCGCTATTTCCACCTGCGGAGCGACCTCCCCGAGCTGGCCAAGCACGTCCTGGAGGACGCCGACCCCGAGTTCGCCCGGAAGATGCGAAGGGGCGACTTCGTGGTGGCGGGGCGCAACTTCGGCCAGGGAAGCTCCCGCGAGCATGCGCCCGCCATCATCCGCCTGGCGGGCTGCTCCGCCGTGCTCGCCAAGAGCTTTGCCCGCATCTTCTTCCGAAACGCCATCAACGTGGGGCTCCCTGTCGTCATCTGCGACACCGACCGCATCCGGGCGGGGGACGAACTGGAGCTGGACCTCGAGGCGGGCACCCTGGAGGACAAGACGCAGGGTTTCAGCCTGCAATTCCCCCCCCTGCCGGCCGTGATGACGCGGATCCTGCGGGATGGGGGCCTCGCGGCACACGTCGAGAAACATCGCGGTTTCGCGCTGGGTTGATTGCACCGGGCCGGAGGAGGCGGGCGATGATTCGATTCGACAAACTGGTTCCACCCCGTGAGGGTACCCGCATCGAGGTGAAGGACGGCAAGCTCGCCATCCCCGACGACCCCATCGTCCCCTTCATCACGGGGGACGGGATCGGGGCGGACATCACCCCCGTCATGAGGAGCGTCCTGGACGGGGCGGTGGAGCGGGCTTACGGGGGCAAGCGCCGCATCGTGTGGTTCGAGGTGTTCGCGGGCGAGATGGCCATGGGGCGCTACGGGGAGCTTTTGCCCCAGGACACCCTCCGGGCGGTGCGCCACTACTACTTCGCCATCAAGGGCCCCCTCACCACCCCTGTGGGGGGCGGCTACAGGAGCCTCAACGTGGCGCTGCGCCAGCTCAATGACCTCTATGCCTGCGTCCGGCCCGTCCGGTGGTTCGAGGGGGTCCCCTCCCCGGTGAAGGCGCCCCAGAAGCTCAATGTGATCATCTTCCGCGAGAACACCGAGGACGTCTACGCGGGGATCGAGTGGGCCAGGGGAACCAAGGAGGTCCGGAAGGTCATCGAGTTCCTCAACAAGGAGATGGGCTGCAGCATCAAGGGCGATTCGGGCATCGGCATCAAGCCCATCAGCGTCTCGGGCACGAACCGCATCGCGCGCAAGGCCATGGAGCACGCCCTGGCCAAAGGGCGCAAGCGCGTGACGTTCGTCCACAAGGGGAACATCCAGAAGTACACCGAGGGGGCCTTCAAGGACTGGGGCTACGCCTTTGTCAACAAGCACTACGCCGAGCACGTGGTGACCGAGGAGGAGTTCTGGAAGCCTCCCTACGAGGGGAACCTCCCCCCGGGGAAGGTGCTGGTGAACGACCGCATCGCGGACAACATGCTCCAGCAGGTGCTCACCCGCCCCGATGAGTACGAGGTGCTCGTGACCCCCAACCTGAACGGCGACTACATCTCCGACGCCTGCGCCGCGCAGGTGGGCGGCCTGGGGATGGCGCCCGGGGCGAACATCGGCGATTACATCCACTTCTTCGAGGCGACCCACGGCTCCGCCCCCAAGTACACCGGCAAGGACATGGTGAACCCCAGTTCCCTCACCCTCTCGGGGGTGATGATGCTGGAGTACCTGGGCTGGCAGGAGGCGGCCGACCTCGTGACGGGGGCGCTCCAGCGGGCCATCCAGCAGAAGACGGTCACCTACGACCTCCACCGCCAGATGGAGGGGGCGACCAAGGTCTCCTGCTCCGAGTTCGGACGCCGCATCGTAGGGAACATGGGCTGAGCGAGGAGGTTCCATCATGCCGCGCAGGGCCAAGATCACCATCGTAGGGGCGGGGAACGTGGGCGCCACCGCCGCCCACTGGGCCGCCTCGAAGGAGCTGGGGGACATCGTCCTGGTGGACATCCTGGAGGGCATCCCCCAGGGCAAGGCCCTGGACCTCCTGGAGGCCGGGCCCGTGGAGGGGTTTGACTGCCGGGTGACGGGCCACAACGACTACGAGCCCACCCGGGGGTCGGACGTCTTGGTGCTCACGGCGGGCGTCCCCCGCAAGCCGGGCATGAGCCGGGACGAGCTCATCCAGATCAACACGCGCATCATCCGGGAGGTCACCGAGAAGCTGGTGCGCCTCTCGCCCGAGGCGATCCTGATCGTGGTCACGAACCCCCTGGACCCCATGGTGTACGTGGCCTGGAAGGTCTCGGGCTTCCCCCGCAGCCGGGTGTTCGGGATGGCCGGCGTGCTGGACTCGGCCCGCTTCCGCACCTTCATCGCCCAGGAGCTGGGGGTCTCGGTGGAGGACACCCACGCCTTCGTCCTCGGGGGCCACGGCGACAGCATGGTCCCTCTCCCCCGTTACAGCACGGTGGCCGGAATCCCCGTCACCGAGCTCATCCCCAAGGAGAGGCTCGACCAGATCGTCCAGCGGACCCGCGACGGGGGGGCGGAGATCATCAACTTCCTCAAGACCGGCAGCGCCTTCTACGCGCCGGGGGCCGCCATCGTCGAGATGGTGGAGGCCATCCTCAAGGACAAAAAGCGCATCCTCCCCTGCTGCGCCCTCCTGGAGGGGGAGTACGGCGAGCGGGACGTCTTCATGGGCGTCCCGGTCCTGCTGGGCGCAGGCGGCATGGAGCGGGTCATCGAGGTGGAGCTCACCGAGGAGGAGCGCGCCCAGTTCCGCCGCTCGGCCGACCACGTGCGGGAGCTCATCCGGGCCACGGGCCTGTGAGAGGGCTCGTTGACAGGGCGGACGCGCGCCGCTAGGGTAGGAAGAGAGCATGCGTGGCCATCTGGGGAGGGGGTGTGCGGACCATCCGCGTGCGGGAAGTCACGGCGGCGCTGCGGAAGATGGCGGTGGAGTGCAACTACAACGTGGACCCCGCCTACGTGGCCGCCCTGGGCCGGGCCCTCGAGACCGAGGAGTCGCCGAGCGGTAAGGCCGTCCTCTTGCAGCTCAAGGAGAACGCCGCCCTCGCCAGTCGCGAGCGGGTCCCTTACTGTCAGGACACGGGTGTAGCCGTGGTGTTCTGCGAGGTGGGGCAGGATGTCCACCTCGAAGGGGGCTCCCTGGAGGAGGCCATCCACGAGGGCATCCGGCAGGGTTACCGGGAGGG
>JBHIBR010000234.1:0-3744 GCA_046759145.1 Nitrospinota bacterium
CATGAGGGAGGCCCTCGCCCGCTTCGCAGACCACCTGCGCGCCGAGCGAAACGCTTCTCCCCACACCCGGCGGGCCTACCTGGCGGATCTGCGGGCCTTCGCCCGCTTCTTCGCCCAGTGGTCGGGCCAGCCGGAGGGGGGGCCTGGGGAGGTGGACCCGCTTGCCATCCGGGCCTACATGGCCCACCTTCACCGGCGGAAGAACGGGGCCGCCACGGCGGCCCGCAAGCTCGCCGCGCTGCGCACCTTCTTCCGCTTCCTCAGGCGGGAGGGCCTCGTGCGCGAGAACCCGGCCCTTTCGGTCTCCACCCCCAAGTTGCCGAAGCGCCTGCCCACCGTGCTCCCCCCCGACGATGTGGACCGCCTGATGCGCCTGCCATCGGAGGAGACGGCCCTGGCCCTCCGGGACCGGGCGCTGTGGGAGCTGGCCTACGGGACGGGCCTGCGCGTGGGGGAGCTGACCGAGCTGGATGAGGAGGACCTGAGCGAGAGCGCGGGCCTCCTGCGCGTGCGGGGCAAGGGGAGGAAGGAGAGGGTGGTGCCGGTGATGGGGAAGGCTCTTGAGGCCCTCCGGGCGTACCGCCTCCGCCGGCCCTCTCGCCCCGGGGAGGAGGGGGCCAAGAGGAGCCCGCTTTTCCGGAACGCCCGGGGCAGGCGGCTCACGCCGGGGGGCGTCCGCAGCCTCTTGCGGAAATACGAGCGGAGGGGTGGCTTCGGCTACCACTTCACCCCCCACGCCCTCCGCCACAGCCTGGCCACCCACCTTCTCGAGGGCGGCGTGGACCTCCGCTCCATCCAGGAGCTCCTGGGCCACGCGAGCCTCTCCACCACCCAGCGCTACGCCCAGGTGAGCGCGGACCACCTGAGGGTCGTCTACGACCGGACCCATCCCCGGGCGAAGAAGCACACGCCATGAGGAGAACCCACTGCACCACCATCGTGGCCGTGCGGCACCGGGGCCGGGTCGCCCTGGGGGGGGACGGGCAGGTGACCATCGGGCAGATGGCGGTGAAACATCGGGCCAGCAAGGTGCGCCGGCTCTACAAGGGGCAGGTCCTCGCCGGGTTTGCGGGCGCGGCGGCCGACGCCTTCTCCCTCTTCACCCGCTTTGAGGACAAGCTGGAGGAGTTCCGGGGGAACCTCCCCCGCGCAGCGGTGGAGCTGGCCAAGGATTGGCGGACGGACCGCGTGCTGCGGAGGCTGGAGGCCCTGCTGGCGGTGGCGGACCGGGAGCACTGCTTCCTCATCTCGGGGACGGGGGACCTGATCGAGCCCGACGACGGCATCGCCGGCATCGGGACGGGCGGCGGCTACGCCCTGGCGGCCGCCCGGGCGCTGGTGGCCCACGCGCCCGAGCTCGAAGCCGAGGTCATCGTCCGCAGGAGCCTCGAGATCGCCTCCTCCATCTGCATCTACACCAACGCGGAGATCGCCGTGGAGGTGCTCTGAGTGGAGAACCTCACCCCCGCCCAGGTGGTGGCCGAGCTCGACCGCTACATCGTGGGCCAGGACCGGGCGAAGCGGGCCGTGGCCGTGGCGTTGCGCAACCGCTGGCGGAGGCAGCAGCTCTCCTCCGAGTTGCGGGAGGAGGTGGCGCCCAAGAACATCATCATGATCGGACCCACCGGGGTGGGCAAAACCGAGATCGCGCGCCGGCTCGCCCGCCTGCCTCGAAGTTCACCGAGGTGGGCTACGTGGGCCGGGACGTGGAGAGCATGGTGCGCGACCTGATGGAGCTGGCCAAGAACCAGGTCCGCGGGGAGAAGGAGGAGTCGATCCGGGAGAGGGCGGCGGAGCTCGCCGAGGAGCGCCTGCTGGACCTCCTGCTGCCTGCCCCCCCTGCCTTCAAGCCGGCGGCGGTGGGGGCGGAGGCCGAGGACGCCTTGGGGGCCGAACACTACCAACGCACCCGGGAGAAATTTCGTCGATATCTCCGCGACGGCCGCCTCGACCACCGGGAGGTGGAGGTCGAAACCCCCGACAGGTCGTTCCCCGCAGTGGATGTGATCGCTGGGCCGGGCATGGAGGAGATGGGGATCAACCTGCGGGAGATGATGGGCAACCTCTTCCCCCACCGGACCAAGACGCGCAAGCTCAAGGTGCCCGAGGCCTTCCGCCTCCTTCAGGAAGAAGAGGCCCAGAGGCTCATCGACATGGACCGGGTGGTCCAGGAGGCCGTCAGCCGGGTGGAGCAGTCGGGCATCATCTTCCTCGACGAGATCGACAAGGTGGCGGGCCGGGAGCGGGGCGTCGGGCCCGACGTTTCGCGGGAGGGGGTGCAGCGCGACCTCATCCCCATCGTGGAGGGCTCGACCGTCAACACCCGCTACGGGCCGGTGCGGACCGACCACATCCTCTTCATCGCCTCGGGAGCCTTCCACGTCTCGAAACCCTCCGACCTCATCCCCGAGATCCAGGGGCGCTTCCCCATCCGGGTGGAGCTGGACCCCTTGACGCGGGAGGATTTCGTCCGCATCCTCACCGAGCCCCGCAACGCCCTGGTCACCCAGTACACCGAGCTGCTGCGGACCGAGGGGGTGGAGGTGACCTTCACCGAGGACGCCCTGTGGGAGGTGGCCGATGTGGCCTGCCGGGTGAACGAGCGGATGGAGAACATCGGGGCGCGGCGCCTGCACACGGTGATGGAACGGCTGCTGGAGGACATCTCCTTCCGCGCCCCCGGGATGCGGGGCCAGCGGGTGAGGGTCGACGCCGCCCTGGTGCGGGAGAGGCTCGCGGACCTCATTGAAGACCTGGACCTGAGCCGCTACATCCTCTGAGGGAGGCCCTCCTGGCCGTGGAAAAACTCATCGAGCGCGCCCAGGTCCTCATCGAGGCGCTGCCCTACATCCGCCGCTTCGCGGGGAAGAGTTTTGTCATCAAGTGCGGCGGGACCGCCATGGCCGAAGAGGCGCTGCGGGCCTCCTTCGCCCAGGACGTGGTCCTCGCCCGCTACGTGGGCATCCAGCCCGTCATCGTCCACGGCGGGGGCCCCGAGATCAGCGCCACCCTCCGGCGCCTGGGCAAGGAGAGCCGGTTCGTGGAGGGCCTCCGGGTGACCGATGAGGAGACGATGGGCGTGGTGGAGATGGTCCTCACGGGGCCCACCAACAAGGAGATCGTCCGCCTCATCAACCGTCACGGGGGGAGGGCCACCGGGCTCTCGGGCTCGGACGCCGACCTCATCACCGCCCGGCGCCTCACCCTCACCCGCAAGGCGGCCGGGGGCGGGGAGGAGGAGGTGGACCTGGGCCAGGTGGGCGAGGTGGTCCGGGTGGACCCCCGGGTGGTCCGCCACCTGGAGGAGGGGGGGTTGATCCCGGTGATCGCCCCCACCGGCGTGGGGGAGGACGGGGTGGTCTATAACATCAACGCCGACACCGTGGCCGGGGCGCTGGCGGGGGCCCTGGGGGCGGAGAAGCTCATCTTCCTGACCGACGTGCCCGGCATCCTGGACCGGGACGGAAAGCTCCTCTCCCACCTCGACCGGGCGGCGGTGGCCTCCCTCCGGGAGGCGGGGGTGGTCGCAGGCGGGATGATCCCCAAGGTGGAGGCCTGCGTCCGGGCGCTCGAGGAAGGGGTGCAGAAGACCCACATCATCGACGGGAGGGTCCCCCACGCCCTCCTGCTCGAGATCTTCACCGACAAGGGCATCGGGACCGAGATCGTCCTCTGAGGGAAGCGGAGGGATGGGGAACCGCGAGCTCATCGAGCGGGCGGAGCGCTGCGTCGCCAAGACCTACA
>JBHIBR010000235.1:0-3737 GCA_046759145.1 Nitrospinota bacterium
GAGTCGCCCCCCGTCGCCAGCACCTCGAAGATGCCCTCTTTGAGTTTCAGGAGGGAGATGTCAAAGGTGCCGCCGCCCAGGTCGTATACGGCGATGACGCCCTCCTTGCGCTCCTGGAGGCCGTAGGCCAGGGAGGCAGCCGTGGGCTCATTGACGATCCGCAGCACCTCGAGGCCCGCCATGCGGCCGGCGTCCTTGGTGGCCTGGCGCTGGGCGTCGTTGAAGTAGGCGGGCACGGTGATGACGGCGCAGGAGAGGGGGCCTCCCAGGTGGCGCTCGGCCCGCAGCTTGAGCTCCCGCAGGATGAGGGCGCTCACCTCGGGCGGGGTGTAGGTCCGGCCCCCCACCTGCAGCTCCACCACCTCCCTCCGCTGCGGGGAGACCCGGAAGGGGAGGAGCTTGAGCTCAGGTTCCAGGTCCTCGTAGCCCCGGCCCATGAAGCGCTTGATGGAGTGGACGGTCTCGGCCGCCCAGCGCTTCCAGCCCGCCCTGGCGCCCCGGCCCGCGAGCACCCCTCCCGGCCGGAAGCTCACCACCGAGGGCAGGAGCCGGTCGCCCCTCTCGTCGGGGATGACCTCGGGCCGCCCCTCCTTCATGTAGGCGACCAGGCTGTTGGTGGTCCCGAGGTCAATGCCCACCACCGTGCTCATTCCTGGAGCACCTCCTCGATCTCGCCGATGACCTTGGCCACGTACTTCCGTTGCTCAAGCACCTCCTTGAGCTCCCGGAGCACCTCCTTCCGCCCTTGCTCCTCTCCGGCCGGCTCCCCCAGGGAGTCCCAGCGGGAGAAGAGGGTTCGGAGTCTCTCCCCGTGGGCCCGGCGCGTTTTCTCGAAACGCGCAAGCGTGCCCCTGAGCTCCCCTCGGGTCTCCTCAGCCCCGGAGGCCCGGAGCTCCTCGAGCTTCTCCTCCGCCTCGAGGACTTCCTCGAAGAGGGAGGCGGGGGGCTTGGCTTCGACCTGGAGGGCTCCCCCTTCCTCCAGCTCCACCAGGTAGAGGGCCCTGCTGGCGGGGTCCTTGAGGGTGCGGTAGGCCTCGTTCAGTACGGCCGAGCTCTGGAGGCTGAATCGCTGCTCCTCGGCCGAGCGCCCCTGGTAGAGGTCGGGATGGAGCTGACGGCTCAGCGCGAAGAAGCGCTCCTCTAGGTGCGCCGGGTCGAGCTGGAGCTTCCGCGGGAGGCCCAGGAGGCGGAAGAAGTCCGCCCCAGCCGGCGGGGGCTGGATCTTCCCGCAACTTGTGCAGAAGGGGTTTCCCCCCGCCCGGGCCCGGCAGCTCCAGCAGAGATGCTCTCCCGGCCCCCCTCCCGGGGACGCAGCCCCGGGCGCGGGCTCTCGCTCCCCCCCCACGGCGCCCTCCATCCGCCGCCCCTCGCAGACGCGCCGACCCGCCCCGCGAGCGGCGGGGCCCCGGGCCGGCGCAGAGAGGGACGAACAGCTCAGGCCGAGAAGGATTGGCCGCAGCCGCAGGTCGCCCTCGCCAGGGGGTTCTTGAAGGTGAAGCCCGTGCCCTGGAGGCCCGAGACGAAGTCCAGGGTGGTGTCGCCCAAGAAGAGCATGCTCTTTTTGTCCACCACCACCTTGAGGCCGTCGATCTCGGTGACCTTGTCGTGGGGGCCGATGTTGGACTCCTCGTCGAAGTTGAGCGAATAGGAGAGGCCGCTGCAGCCCCCTCCTTTCACACCCACCCGGAGGACGGAGTCCTTGAGGCCCTCAGCCTCCATGATGCGTTTGACTTCCTTCACCGCCGCCTCGGTCACTTGGACACCCATCGGGCTCCTCCTTTGCGTTCCCTCAGCCTTTGCCTTTTCTCGCTCGAGGGCATTCCCGGACCGGCCCCCTCACTCCTTCGCGCCCGCCGCCGCCGGCTGGGCCGGCTCCCGCTTGTTCCGGTAGTCGACCAGGGCGGCGCGGATGGCGTCCTCGGCGAGCACCGAACAGTGGATCTTCACCGGAGGGAGGCTCAACTCCTCCACAATCATGGTGTTCTTGATCTTGCCCGCCTCCTCCACAGTCTTGCCCTTGAGCCACTCGGTGGCCAGGCTCGAGGAGGCGATGGCGCTGCCGCAGCCGAAGGTCTTGAAGCGGGCGTCCTCGATGACGCCGGCGTCGTTCACCTTGATCTGCAGCCTCATCACGTCCCCGCACTCCGGCGCCCCGACGACGCCCGTGCCCACGCCGGGGTCGCTGCGGTCCAGGCTCCCCACGTTGCGCGGGTTGTTGTAGTGGTCGATGATCTTCGGCCCGTAAGCCACGTCCCTCCCTCCCTGGTCTTCAGTCCAGGTCGCCTGGGGCGACCGTCAGTGCACAGCCCACTGGACCGTCTTGAGGTCGATGCCCTCCTTCGCCATCTCGTAAAGGGGGCTCATCTCGCGCAGCCGGTTCACCGCTGCGACGGTGTGCTCGATGACGTAATCCACCTCCTCCTCGGTGGTGAAGCGCCCGAGACCGAAGCGGATGGAGCTGTGGGCGAGGTCGTCGCCCACGTCCAGAGCCCGCAGCACGTAGGAGGGCTCCAGGCTCGCCGAGGTGCAGGCGGAACCCGAGGAGACACACACGTCCTTCATCCCCATCATGAGCCCCTCGCCCTCGACGTAAGCGAAGCTCAGGTTCAGGTTGCCCGGGATGCGCTGGACCGGGTGCCCGTTGAGGTAGACCTCCTCCAGCTGGCCCACGATCCCGCCCTTGAGCTTCTCCCGGAGATGGGTGAGGCGCTCGGCCTCCTCCTCCATCTCCTCCGCGCACAGCTCGCACGCCTTGCCGAAGCCCACGATGCCGGCCACATTGAGCGTGCCCGAGCGCATCCCCCGCTCGTGGCCGCCCCCGTCGATGATGGGGGCGAGGCGGACCCGGGGCTTGCGCCTCCGCACGTAGATGGCGCCCACCCCCTTGGGCCCGTAAATCTTGTGGCCGCTCATGGAGAGCAGGTCGATGTTCATGGCTCCCACGTCGACGGGGATCTTGCCCACCGCCTGGGTGGCGTCGGTGTGGAAGATGATCCCCCGCTCGTGGGCCAGGCGGCCGATCTCGGCGATGGGGTTGATGATGCCGATCTCGTTGTTCACCGCCATGATGGAGATGAGGATGGTCTTGTCGGTGATGGCCTCTTCCACCGCCTCGACGTGGGTGATGCCGCACCTGTCGGGGTCCAGGTAGGTGACCTCGAAGCCCAGGGTCTCGAGCCGCTTGGCGGTGTCGATGACGGCCTTGTGCTCGATTTTCGATGTGATGATGTGGTTGCCCTTGTCTTTGTAGAGCTCGGCAATGCCCTTGAGGGCGACGTTGTCGCTCTCGGTGGCGCCGCTGGTGAAGATCACTTCCTTGGGGTCGGCGTGGATGAGGCGGGCGATCTTGGCGCGGGCCTCCTCCACCGCCTCCTCGGCTTCCCAGCCGCGGACGTGGTTGCGGCTCGCAGCGTTGCCGAACTTCTCGGCGAAGTACGGCAGCATCTCCTCTACTACCCTCGGGTCACACGGCGTGGTGGCCTGGTAGTCCATGTAGACGGGCAGCTTCATCGAATCTCCCCCACCGGCGTCCTCACCATGTCCAGCAAAGTCATGGCATCCAGGAGCGCGATCACCCGGCTCCGGATGCGCTCCACGGGCTGGACGATGGGGCAATGGTAGAACTGCTCACACTCCGTGGCCGGGCCCGACTGGCAAAGAGAGAGGGTGATGGGTCCCTCGATGGCCCGGATGACATCTGCGACCGTAATCTCCTCAGGGCGGCGTGCCAACTGGTA
>JBHIBR010000236.1:0-3717 GCA_046759145.1 Nitrospinota bacterium
GCCCTATCGGAGGAGGAATTCCGCGAGCGATACGGCATCCGCAAGCGGGAAACCGAGCGAGTGAGGTTGTGCCTGGCGGGCGACGGTTCGGCGCATCTGATCGAGGCAAAGTATCTGGAGCCCGAGGTCCATTCTCTAATGGAGGTGCAGTCTGTCGAGATTGACCCGGCCGACTTGAAACACAAGGTGCTCCTGGTCAGCGAGCGCAAGTCTGCTCTCAGGCGGAAGCACGTCCTGGACTACATCCGCTGGGGGGAAGAGCAAGGGTTCGACAGGCGCCCCACCTGCGCGGGCAGGGCGAAAAACCGGCCCTGGTACGATCTGGCTCCCAATCGCAAGTCCGATATTTTATGGCCGATGACCCAGAAGTATCGCCACGTAGTTCCTTTGAACAACAGGCAGTACGTTTGTAACCATAGACTTTTCGACGTGTACGCTGGAGAAGGCGTCGATGCGGAAGTGCTCTGCGCAGTTTTGAATAGCACGATAGTCGCATTTACCAAGAATTTCTACGGTAGGTGGGCTGGAACGGAGGGCACTCTGGATACTGAGGTCGTCGATGTCGAGAGACTGCCCGTCCCGGACCCGAGGACATTTTCCCCCGAATGCATCGCCAAGATTCAGGCGGCTTTCCGGGCTTTTTGGAAGAAACCGACCCTGCACCTCCGGCAGGAGCTTTCAATCCCCGAAAGGAAAGAGCTCGATTCGGCAGTACTCAATGCCCTGGGTTTTGGAGAATCTGAAATCGGCCCTTTCCTGGACAATTTTTATGCCTGCGTGGACCGACTCTACGCTGAATACCGCGCCATCGAACGCCAGGCCAATGCGAACCGGGCGCGGGCGGCCCGCCGGGGTCGGAGCACGCCCCAGTCCATCGCCGCCGAGATCTGGGAGGCCCTCCTCGCCGACGAACTCCCGCCCCGCCCATTCCCCCAGGCGTTTTTGCCGTCATCGCCCAAGACTGAAATCATCAAGATCCCAGATGGACCCGCTCATTACGACGAAGACCTCTTTGACGGCCAGGTGGTCCAGGTCGGCACGACCCGCATAAAGCTCGGCGACCGAGACCGGGCGCATCTCCTGCTGGCTATGATTAGGGAAGGATACTCTGGAGCCGTGAGCCTACCCACGAACGGCCTCTTGTGCCGGAACGCCTTGCGTGAATGGCTCCCTTATCGGGAGGAGTTAGCGGAAAGGTTTGAGGAGCTCGCGGCATCGCGCACGGGAGACGAGCGAACACAGGAGCGCATCGTCCGCGACCTCTGGAGACGGTATCGCAGGTTGTCCCAGGAGGGCTGACCTCGCCCGGCTGATCGCTCGGCCGCTGGGGTTGCCACATTTCTCCATTTTGAGGGAGCTCCTTGGCCGGGAGCCGACCATCTATCTGGCTTTGAAGAGGTTGCTCGGAAATTGAGGCACGGCATTCCCTCCCGGCGCCCTAGCCGCTCGGCCAGGAATTTGGCGCCCAGACTAGGACACCACTGACGGCTGAGGGGGAGTGACGATGCGCCAGCTCCTCTCCCTCCTCGGGCGGAGCCTGCTCGGCCTCCTGGCAACGCTGTTGGGCATCTCGGTCCTGGTATTCCTCCTCCTCCACCTGGTGCCGGGCGACCCGGCCGAGGTGCTCCTCGGCGAGCGCGCGACCGCGGCGGCGGTGGCGCAGCTCCGGGCGGAGCTCGGGCTGGACGACCCGCTGCCCCTCCAGTACGCCCGCTTCCTCGGCCGGGTGCTGCGGGGGGAGCTGGGCCGGGGGCTCCGGACCCGGGAGCCCATCTGGAAGGAGATCCGGGACCGCTTTCCCGCCACGCTCGAGCTCGCCCTCACCGCGCTCCTCCTCGCCCTGCTGCTGGGGGGAACCCTTGGGGTCCTCGCCGCGGCCAGGCGGGGGACGTGGCTTGACACGCTCGCGAGCGGCTTCGCGGTTGCCGGCGTCTCAACGCCCATCTTCTGGCTCGGCCTCCTTTTCATCTTCCTCTTCTCCTGGAAGCTCGGCTGGCTCCCCATCAGCGGGAGGCTGAGCCCGAGGATGGAGCTCGTGCCCCTCACGCGGTTCGTGCTGGTGGATGCCCTCTTGACGGGCAATCCGGCCGCCTTCTGGGACGCCCTCCGCCACCTGGCGCTGCCCGCCCTGACCCTCTCCACCCTCCCCCTGGCGCAGATGGCGCGGATCACCCGGGCATCTGTCCTCGAGACCCTGGACCAGGACTACATCCGCACCGCCCACGCCAAGGGCCTCGCCCCCCGGGCCGTGCTCTTCCGCCACGCGCTGCGAAATGCCCTCATCCCCATCATCACTGTTGCCGGCCTCCAGTTCGGCCTCCTCCTCTCGGGGGCCATCCTGACCGAGACCGTCTTCGCCTGGCCGGGGGTGGGGAGGTGGCTTGTGAACGCGGTCCACGCCCGCGACCTCCACGCCATCCAGGGAGGGACCCTGGTGGTGGCGACCTGCTTCGTGCTGGTGAACCAGACGGCGGATTTCCTCTACCGCTGGGCGAACCCGAGGCTCAGGACGTGAGAGCAGAAAGCGGCACAGAGGCTGGCTCCGGAAGACTCTCCCTCTGGAGGGTGGACACCGACGCGGGAGGACGGTCCCCCTGGCGGGCTCTCTGGCGACACCCCTCGGGTCGCCTGGGCGCGGCGCTCCTCCTGACCCTATCTCTCACATCCCTGGGAGCTCCGTGGCTCGCCCCCGCAGACCCCCTCGCCACGAACCTGGGCGCCCGCCTCCTCCCCCCCGCCTGGATGGGGGGAGGCGAGCTCCGCCGGCCCCTGGGCACAGACGAGCTCGGCCGTGACCTCCTCTCCCGCCTCCTCTACGGGGGGAGGCTTTCTCTGTCCAGTGCGCTCGCCGCCATGGCCCTGGCTCTCCTGACCGGGGGGTTGATCGGCGCCCTCGCGGGCTTCCTCGGCGGCGTCGGGGACGCGCTCCTCATGCGCCTCATGGACCTCCTCCTCGCCTTCCCCGCCATCCTGCTGGCGGTGGCGGTTGTGGGCGCCCTGGGGCCCGGGCTCCTCCACGCGCTCCTCGCCATCGCGGTCGTGAACGTGCCCCACTATGCGCGGCTCCTGCGGGCGAGCCTGATGGAAGAGATGGCCCGAGAACACGTGGCCGCGAGCCGGGCGCTGGGGTCGGGGCCGCTGCGGGTCCTCTTCCGAAGCGCACTCCCGGGGGCCCTCCCCCCCTTGGTGGTGCAGGCGAGCATGGGGGCGGCCACGGTGGTGCTGGAGGCGGCGGGGCTGAGTTTCCTCGGCCTGGGGGCGCAACCCCCCGCCCCGGAGTGGGGGGCGATGCTGGCCGAGGGAAGGAGCCTGATCCTGCGGGCACCGTGGGCGGCGGTGGCGCCGGGGGTGGCGATCCTGCTCGCGTCTGCGGGCTTCCACCTCGTGGGGGACGCCCTGCGCGACCTGCTGGACCCGCGCTGGCGGGCGGTGTAGAGTGGCCCCCGGAAACTTATCCTCGCATTGCTCCCAACCCTCTCTCCCTCGCCACCCTCCTCCCCTCGCGGGAGAGGACGATGGAGATGACGATGGAGCCCGGTGCCATCATCCGGCAGGTGTCCGAGGCGGGGGTCAAGCTCATCCGCTTCCTCTACTGCGGAAGCGACGGGGTCATCCGGGGCAAGTGCATCCACGCCGACTACCTGGAGGAGCGGCTGAAGGCGGGCATCGGCCTCACCGTGGCCATGCAGTCCTTCACCCTGGTGGACCAGCTCGTGC
>JBHIBR010000237.1:0-3707 GCA_046759145.1 Nitrospinota bacterium
AAACCTCCTCGCTCTGGCCCGCGCGGGGGGGGTGAGCCGGGCGCTGGTGGTCACCGGCTACCGGGAGGGGGAGGTGCGCCGTGCCGTGGAGAGCGCGCGGAGGCTCCCCTTGCCCGTCCGCTTCGTCCTCAACCCCTCCTGGCAGGAAGGGAACGGGAGATCGCTTCTGGCCGCGCGGGCCGATCTGGAGGGGGAGGACCGCTTCCTCGTCCTCATGGCCGACCACGTGTACGAGCCGGGGCTCATCGCCGACTTCCTCCAGGAAGCAGCCCGGAGCGGGGGGCCGGAGCTCATGGCGGTGGAGACCGACCCCGGCCGCGTCCGGGACCTCGAGGACGCCAGCAAGGTGCGCCTGCGAGGGCAGGGCGCGGTGGAGGCCGTCGGGAAGGACCTGCGGGCTTACGAGGGGGTGGACTGCGGCCTCTTCCTCCTGAGCCCGGCCGTCTTCTCCCACCTCGAGGCCGCCTGCGCCGCAGGCCAGGGGAGCCTCTCGGCCGGGCTCCAGCGCCTCGCCTGGGGGCAGGGGCTGCGAGTCCACCCGGTGGGGGGGCGCTATTGGTTTGACGTTGACACCCCAGCCGACCTCGAGCGCGCCGAACGAGAGATATTGGCCCGCCTCCCCTCCCCTTCCGATGGGCCGGTGAGCCGTCACTTAAATCGCCGCCTCTCCATCCCCCTCTCCCGCATGTTCAGCAAGATGGGTGTGAGCCCCACCATCCTCAGCGGCGCCTCGGCCGCCCTGGCGGGCCTCGCGGGCTTCCTCTTCGCGGCGGGCCAACCGGCCTGGGGAGGAATCCTCGCCCAGGCGGCGAGCGTCCTCGACGGCTGTGACGGGGAGGTGGCCCGCCTCCAGGGGTGGGAGGGCCGGTTCGGCACCTTTCTGGATTCCCTGCTCGACCGGCTGGCCGACGGGGCCATACTCTTGGGCCTGGGCCTTTACGCTTACGCCCTGGCGCCCAGGCCGGCTACCCTCGCCCTCGCCCTGCTGGCCCTCCTGGCCGCGCCCCTCTCCATGATGGCGAAGGACCGCTTCGCCCTTGCCTTCGGGAGGCCCTACCCGGCCAACGTGCTGGACGACCCCGCTCGCTGGCTCATGGGAGGGCGGGACGGGAGGCTCTTCCTCATCTTCCTGGGGGGGTTGCTGGATCTGCCGCGACTCGCCCTGGCCCTGGTGGCGGTGAGCTCCCTGGGGCTCTTTCTGTGGCGCCTCGCGGCGGCGGCCCGCCTTCGGGAGGACCTGGGAGACCAGCCCCGCAGCGAGGCTCCCAGCCGAGAACGCGCCCCTGCCGAGCGCCCTTCGGGGGGGCGTCCCTCGAGCGAGCGGCCCTGAGCGGAGCGCCCCCCAAACGGGCCACCCCGATTCTCCTAAGCGGGGTCGGGAACCCCTTCGTACTCCGTCACCACGTTGATGGGGTCGCCCGCGAGGAAGCGGGCGATGTTCTCCACTGACCGGTCGGTATAGCGAAGCTGCGTGCCGTCAGTGTCCCAGGCTGAGTGGGGGGTGAGGATCACGTTGGGGAGCTTGCGCAGGGGACTCCCCGAGGGGAGGGGTTCGGCCGGCTCGAAGACATCCAGGCCGGCCCCCGCCAGGTGGCCTCCGGCCAGCGCCTCGTAGAGCGCCTCCATGTCCACCAGGGCTGCCCGGGCGGTGTTCACCAGGTAGGAGCCCGGCTTCATCTGGGCGAGCCGCTCGCGGCTTATGATCCCCCGCGTGCCCTCGTTCACGTGGAGATGGAGCGAGAGGAGGTCGGCCTCCCGGGTGCAGCGGTCGAGAGTGGCGGCCTCGGCCCCGACCTCGGCGGCCCGCTCGGGCGTCATCCGGCGCGACCAGGTGAGCGTCCGCATCCCGAATCCTCGCCCCATGAGCGCCACCTTCCTCCCGATATTGCCGAGCCCCAGGAGGGAGAGGGTCTTCCCGGCCAGCTCCCACCCCGTCTTGCGAGGCCAGTGGCCGGTCGCCATCCCCCGCGTCAGGTAGGGCACCTGTTTGGCCAGGGTCAGGATCATCATCCAGGTATGCTCGGCGATGGCCTCGCTGCTGGCCCCCGGGATACAGGTGACCGTGATGCCGAGGGCGTTGGCTTTCGGCATGTCCACCGTCCGCGGGCGAGTGCCCATGATGGAGATGAGGCGCAAGCCCGGCAGCGCCTCCAAGAGGTCGGCTCCGAAGCGGGTCTGGTAGCGGGTGGAGAGCGCCACCTCGGCTCCCCGCAGCCGGCCGATCAGCTCGTCGGGGCCCGACGCCTTCCGGTCGTAGCAATCCACCCGCCCAAGCCCCTTCAGGCGCTCGAAAGCCCGGGTGCCCTGGAAGAGGTGAAACACGTCGTCGGGGATGACGATCCGGACGGGGGTGCTCAAGCCTCCTGGCCCTCAGAGGCCGACACCAGGACGCACTTGGCGGGGTCGATGGCGAGCCGCACCGCCTCCCCCATCCGGAACCGCCGGTCCGGGGGGACGATGGCCCGGATGGGCTGCGGCCAGCCGGGCAGCTCGACCAGGTAGTCCAGCGACTCCCCAAAGTAGTGGGCGCGGCTGATCCGGCCGCTCCACACATTCCAGCCGTCCGCGGCGGAGGGGCCCTGGCCCTCGGGATAGAGGTCCACGTTGTGGGGCCGCACAGAGGCCAACACCGATTGCCCCTCCCGGAACCTCTCCCCGCCCGCGGTGCGCAGCAGAATCCCCGGGGCCACCTCCAGCTGGTCGCGACCCCGGAGCACCCCCCGGAGGGAGTTGGTCTTCCCCACGAACTCCGCCACGAACTGGGTGCGGGGACGGTCGTAGATCTCCTGGGCGGTCCCGACCTGCTCCGCCCGCCCCTGGTTCATGACCACGATGCGGTCGCTCGTCACCATGGCCTCGGCTTGGTCGTGGGTCACATAGATGCTCGTGATCTTGAACTCGTCGTGGAGGCGCCGGATCTCGAAGCGCATCTCCTCGCGGAGGTTGGCGTCCAGGTTGGAGAGGGGCTCATCCAGCAGCAGGATGCTCGGCTCCACCACCAGCGCCCGGGCGAGGGCGACCCGCTGCTGCTGGCCCCCCGAGAGCTCCGCGGGATATCGGTCGGCCAGCTCCTCCATGCGCACCACCCCCAGCATCGAGCGCACCTTGCGCTCGGCTTCGGCCCGGGTGACGTCGCGGAACTTCAGCCCGTAGGCGACGTTCTGGTACACCGTCTTGTGAGGCCAGATGGCGTAGCTCTGGAAGATCATGCTCATGTTGCGCTTCTCGGGCGGGACCGAGAAGGAGGGCGATGCGATGGCCCTCCCATCGATGCGCACCTCCCCCTCGTCGGGCTCGATGAAGCCCGCCACCAGGCGCAGGGTGGTCGTCTTCCCGCAGCCCGAGGGCCCCAGCAGGCAGACCAGCTCGCCGTGCCCGATGTGGAGGTCCAGCCGGTCCACCGCCCGGACCTCCCCCCCGAACACCTTCGTCAGGCCCGCGAGGTCAACCGTCGCCAAGCCGCCCAACTCCCCTTTTAGGCCTTCATGAAGTCCCGGCCCACCACCCGAAACCCGAGCGCCACCACCGCCAGGGTGATGACCATCAGGATCACGCCGAGGGCCGAGATCGGAGCAAGCAGGGCTTCCTCATAGAAGTCGATGATGACCACCGAGACCACCTTCGTATTGGTGGTCCAAAGCAGTATCGAGGAGCTCAGCTCCCGCAGCGAGGGCATGAAGACCAGAATCCAGGAGGCGATGAGGCCG
>JBHIBR010000238.1:0-3699 GCA_046759145.1 Nitrospinota bacterium
TCAAGGCCGAGGGCCTTCAGCAGCACGAGGCCAACCGGGCCCTGGTGGACAGGAAGATCGACGCTTTCTTCTACACCATCGGCAACCCCTGGGGGGGTGGCAAGGAGGTATCCTTCAGCACCTCCGTCCGGATCATCCCCGTCGACACGCCGGGCATCAGGAAGTTCATCGCTGACAAACCCTACTACGTCCTCACCGTCATCCCCGGCGGCGTCTACAGGGGCGTGGGCAAGGACGTGCCCACCTACGCCGTGAAGGCCACCTTCGTCACCAGCAACAAAGAGCCCAACGACGTGGTCTACAACGTCACCAAGACCATCTTCGCGAACCTCGACCGCTTCCGGGGGATGCACGCCGCCTTCAGGTATCTCCGCCCGAAGGACATGCTGAAGGGGCTCTCCGCCCCCTTTCATCCCGGCGCGGTGAGGTACTACAAAGAGAAGGGCCTGATGTAGCCGCATCCTGGCGCTCCTCAATCTGTCGAAGAGGGGCCGGGGAGAGGTCGGACGCGCCTCTCCCCGGCCCTTGTGCAACTGGACCTCGAGGGGGTTGACCCGGCGAGAGGAGGGAAGAGTGTGGCCTACCTGTCGAACGCCGCCGAACGCAACCGCCCGAGCGCGGAGGAGATCGCCGCCGAGGTCGAGGTGGGCGGGCGGCATCCCAAGGACATCACGGGCTGGCTGATCGCCTTGCTCGCTCTGTGCTGGTCCTTTTTCCAGCTCTACATCGCCTACTCCCCCATCAACTCCATCATTGCCCGGAGCATCCACCTCACCTTCGCCACCACCATGGTCTTCCTCTCCTTCTCGGGCAGGAAGAAGCCCGAGACGCCCTGGTGGATGAACTGGGCGGTGCAAATATTCCCCGGATTCCTCCGCCCGCGGCGCTCCACGCGGGAGGCCATCCCCTGGTACGACTACGTCCTGGCCGTCGTGGCGGGCTGCGGCGCGTTGTACATGGCCTGGGACTACGAGGGGATCATCCAGCGGACGGGCCTTCCCATCGCCCGAGACGTGGTGATTGGCACGATCCTGGTCTTACTGCTCTTGGAGGCGGCGCGGCGCGCCCTCGGCCCCGCGCTTCCAACCCTGGCCGCCTTATTCCTCCTGTATTCCTTCATCGGGCCTTGGATGCCGCGCTTTCTGGCCCACCCGGGCGTTCCGCTGGAATTCGTGGTGGACCACATGTACCTGAGCGACAGCGGCATCTGGGGCGTGCCCCTAGGGGTTTCCACCAGCTTCGTCTTCCTGTTCGTCCTCTTTGGCTCGCTGTTGGACAAGGCGGGCGGGGCCAACTACTTCGTTCAGGTGGCATTCGCCGCGCTGGGGAGGTTCCGGGGAGGCCCCGCCAAGGCGGCGGTGGTGGCCTCGGGCATGACCGGCCTGGTGTCGGGCTCCTCCATCGCCAATGTGGCCACCACCGGCACCTTCACCATCCCCCTCATGAAAAAGGTGGGTCTGCCGTCCTACAAGGCGGGGGCGGTGGAGGTGGGCGCCAGCACCAACGGCCAGCTCATGCCGCCGGTCATGGGGGCCGCGGCCTTCATCATGGCCGAGATCCTGGGGCTGGCCTACTTGGACGTGGTGCGCGCCGCGGTGATCCCGGCCTTCCTCTCCTACATCGCCCTCTTCTACGTCGTCCACTTGGAGGCGATGAAGCTGAATCTCCGACCCCTCGACCCCTCGGAGCTTCCTCGCTTCTGGAGGACCCTTTTTGGGGGCATCCATTTCGTGATCCCGCTCCTCGTCCTGATCTACACCTTGGTCATCCTCCGTTTTTCGGCCATCGCGGCTGCGTTCAACGCCGTCCTGCTCACGATGGCCATCATCGTCGTCCAGGGGCCGCTGAAGGCCTCGGTGCAGGTCATCGGCGAGATGATGCGGGAGAAGGGCATAGGGCCAACTTATTACCGAATTAAATTGGGGATTGGCGAATTTAGAGTCGTTGATTTCTATGTATCTTTTACCTGGTTACGTCTTTTTAGACGGGCTCACTTCAGAGAATTGGAGGAACGCCTCTGGCACGCGATGCTTCAGGGACTCGCCTCGAGCCTTGGCGATCTGTGGCAGGGGCTGATCGCCGGCGCGCGGAACATGATGGGGATCGGAGTCGCCACGGCGGCCGCCGGCATCATCGTGGGCACGGTGACCCTGACCGGGCTGAGCAGCCGCTTCATCGAGGCCATCGAGATCATCTCGCTCGGCAATGTGGCCCTGATGCTGGTGCTCACGGCGGTGACGAGCCTGATCCTGGGGATGGGGCTTCCCACCACGGCCAACTACATCGTCATGGCTACCCTGACGGCGCCGGTCATCGCGACCCTGGGCGCGAAGGCGGGCCTGGTGATCCCCTTGCTGGCGGCCCATCTATTCGTTTTCTATTTCGGCATCCTGGCCGACGACACGCCCCCGGTGGGCCTCGCGGCCTTCGCAGCCTCGGCCATAGCCAAGTCGGACCCCATCCAGACCGGCATCCAGGGGTTCTTCTACGACCTGCGGACGGCGATCCTGCCCTTCGTGTTCATCTTCAACCTCGAGCTGCTCATGATCGGGGGGTTGACCGCGGACAAAGAGATCATCTGGATCGACAACTTCCTCCAGATCGGCTGGATCTGCCTGGCCTCCCTCGTGGCGATATTTGCCTTCGCCTCGTCCCTGCAGGGCTTCTTCGCCGACGACTGCAACTGGGGGGAGCGGATCCTGCTCTTCGTCGTGTGTGTCGCGGCCTTCCGGCCCTCGCTGGTGACGGGCCTTACGGGAGGCCCCCGGGCGCTCGTCCAGGTGCTCGCAGTGGCGGTTTTCTTGGCGCTTTATTACTACCAGCGAAGACGGCGCCTCGCGGGCGCGATAGGGGGTGAGGCCTCGGCCTCGGCGTGAGGGCGGCGCCCTGCGGGGTGCGGCGGGAGGAGGCCGGACGCATTACTCCTTTCCCAACGCTGCGTGGACGGCGTCGAGCGTCTCCTTGAGAAGGGAGACGGCCTCGCCGATCTGGGCCTCTGCGATCACGAACGGCGGAGCGAGGAGGATGTGGTCTCCCAGCGGGGTCTCCGCCCCCCCCGAGCCGGGGTAGACGATCAGGCCGCGGCGAAACGCCTCATCGGCCACGCGCTCCGCCACTCGCCGCTCCCGCGGAAAGCGCTCGCGGCTGGCCGGATCCCGGACGAACTCAAGGCCCGCGAACAGGCCCTTCCCCCGGATGTCCCCCACCAGCGGATGGTCGCGCAGCGGCGCCAGTGCGGCGAAGAGGTGCTCTCCCATCCGGGCGCATCGTTCGATGAGAGCGTTTTTCTCGATGTAGTCGAGGACGGCCACCCCCACGGCGCAGGAGAGGGGATTTCCCGCGTAGGTGTGGCCGTGTTCGAAGGCGCCCGAGCCGTCTACCACGGCCCGGTAGACCCGCTCCGACACGAGAAGGCCAGCCAGGGGCGCGTATCCGCTCGCCATCCCCTTTCCCACCGCGACGAGGTCGGGCGCCACGCCCCAGTGGTCCATCGCAAAGGGTTTGCCGGTGCGCCCCACTCCGGTCATCACCTCGTCGGCGATGAAGAGGATGCCGTGGCGCTCACAAATCTCGCGGATCATGGGAAAGTACTCGGGCGGCGGGACGGTCGCGCCGGCCGCGGCGCCGACGATGGGCTCGGCGACAAAGGCGGCGATGGCGTCCGCCCCCTCGCGCTGGATGGTGCGCTCGAGCTCTTCC
>JBHIBR010000239.1:0-3693 GCA_046759145.1 Nitrospinota bacterium
CAGCCCCTCCTGGTGCGGCGCCACCCCCTGGGTGGCTACGAGCTCGTGGCGGGGGAGAGACGACTGAGGGCGGCGGCGCAGGCAGGCCTGGAGAGGGTGCCCGCTCTCCTGGTGGAAGCGGAGGGTGGAGAAGCACTGGTTTTGGCTCTCATCGAGAACGTCCAGCGCACCGACCTCTCCCCCATCGAGGAGGCCACAGCCTACCGCCACCTGGTTGAGACCTTCGACCTCACCCAGGAGGAGGTGGCCGCCCGGGTGGGGAAGGACCGGGCGACAGTAGCTAACTGTTTGAGATTACTGAAGTTACCTCATCCAATCCAGGGAGCCCTGGCCTCGGGCGAGCTCTCGATGGGACATGCCCGCGCCCTCCTCTCCCTCCCGCTCGCCGGGGCGCAGCTCGAGGCATGGCGGGCCGTGCGGGACGGTGGCCTCTCGGTGCGGGAAACAGAGGGGCTGGTGAGACGCCTAGGGCGGGGGAAGGGCAGAAAACAGACAGCCGGAGGATTGAGGCCCAGGGACCCCCTTCTAGCTGCCGCGGAAGAGGCCCTCAGGCGCTCCCTCGCCACGCGCGTGCGCATCCGCGGCTCGGCGAGAAGGGGGACGGTCGAGCTCGCCTATTTCTCCCGCGAGGAGCTGGAGGGACTGGTCTCCCGGCTGGGAAGCCCCTCGGAGGGGCGGAGGTAGCGCACCTCTTCCCGGGGCCGGCCGGCTGGAGATGGGCGAGCTTTTCTCGGCCCCCTTCGTGTCCGGGGACACCAAACGCTTCCCCAATGCCTCTCAAGGCTTTGATTTTCATATCGTTGGTTTCCGTTAGGGAGCTGGCCGAGCACAAGCTCCTCGGGGCGGATCTGCTGCGGTTCCCTGCCCGGAGGCAGCTGGGCCGGGACCTCAGAGTGCGTGCGGCCATCCTCGGCCGCGTCGAGAAGACCGGAGAGAACCCCCTCGGGGTGCGCGTGGAGTTGGAATGGTTCGACTTCGAGCAGGATAAAGTCCAGTGGCGGGGGCGGGCCACCTATGAGGGTGGAAGGATTCACGGGAGGGCCTCTTTAGAGGAAGCCATAGGCCTCGCCGCGGGGAAGCTCGTAGAACTTCTTCCCCCTGCGCGGGCCGGCGCTGGGGGGAAGGGCGCGCCCGAGCGTTGACCTGGCCCGTGGGTGTGGGAGAAAATGGGCCTAACCGGCCCCCGAGATAGGAGTGCCCCTTGGGGGCGGGGGGCGAGGCTCCATGGCCAACTATAAGGGTGAAGAGCGAAGGGAGCTACCGCGGCACAGCGTCGCAGAGGGGAAGGTCCCCATCCTGCCTGTGCGCTACCGCGTGGTGGGCCCACCCCCCAAGAAGGATGAGGGAGAGAAGGCAGCCTCCCTCTTCAATTTGACCTCAAAGGGGTTTCACCTCCGCTGCCCCGAGGTGCTCCCTGAGGGAGCCATCGTCGAGCTGGAGGTGGCCTATTCGCCCCGGGTGCGGGCGGTTGGGCCCTTGAAGCTGCTCAAGGTGCGGGGGGAGGTCCGCTGGTGCCACCCCCTGAAGGCTCCTTTCGCGCATGAGCAGTACGCGGCGGGCATCAAAATCAGTGGGAGTGAGGCGGAGGCCGCCCAGACCGCCGCCAAGGTGGCAGAGCTCATTGCCTACTGCCAGGAAGCCTCCCTCCTCTTCTAAATAAAGAGGCCGAGCGGTCGCCATGATCCCCTCCGGCCCTCCCCGCGCGTGGCGCCAGTGGGGCAATTTTGCCATCTGGTTTGCCATCCTCCTCCTTATGCTCGCCGGAGAGAGGGCTCTCGCGGGCCTTGTGGCCGCGGGGGCCCTGGCGGTGGGCCTGTTGCTCGCCTGCCTGCGGGGACTCGGCCTCTGGCGTGTGGGTCGCCTCCGCCCGCGGCCCAAGTCCGACCTGCCGCGCTTCAACTTCGAGGACGTGAGGCCGAGCGACTTCGAGGACCGCGACTGAGAGAGGGGCCCCCTCGCCACCTCGCGCGGCCCGTTGAACCCCGGCCGTGGGATCTCGGCCAGGAAGAGCCGGGGGGGGCGGCCGAAAGAGGCTGGGGTCTTCCTCCCGGTGCGGGGCGCGGCGCCTCGCCCGCCCCGTGACAGGGATCGGCTGTGCGTGCTAGGCTTGCCCGCGAGGAGTGGGTGAGATGCCCGCAGAAGGCGGCGGACAGTTTGTGATCTTCGCCCATAGCGGGGACTACGACCGGCTCTACCAGATGGCCACTCTGGCGGTGGGCGCGGCGGCGGTGGGCCACGAGGTCTACATCCTCCTCTTCTTCCGGGCGCTCCAGAAGTTTGTCGAGGACGAGCAGGATCGGATGGAATTCCCCCCCGAGTACGGCGAGGGAGGGGAGGCCATCGCCCGGAGGATGCGGGAGAGCCGGGTGCCCGCCATCAGCCAGATCCTGGAGGCGGCCCGCCAGGCGGGGAGGGTGCACCTGTACGCCTGCGCCGCCCAGGTGAAGTTCCTCGGCTATCGGGAGGAGGACCTGGCGGGGGTGGTGGACCGGGTGGTTGCGCTGCCACACTTCCTCGAGCGCACCCGCGACGCCCGGACCCAGCTCTTCATCTGAGGGCATTGTGAAAGTGAAGATTTTCACTTTTTCCCTTGACGGCTCCCGCCGACCCTGGTATGGTGAAGGTGCGTACCCACAGCAAGAGGTCTCCCCTGCCCTGGGCGCGGCCCGTGGATCTGGCGGCCGCTCCGGGGCGGCTACTCGCCGAAAGGGCCGCGCGCAGAGCCCGCGAAAGGTTCCCTCATGGGCTCCCCTCCGAAAGCGCGCGGCCTTTTTATTTGGGGCCAGGCGGCCCCGCGCGCGCTGCCGCTTCACTGGAGCCCCCTGCGGGCACGGGGGGCTGGGAAGAGCTGGCGTTTTCGCTCCGGCCCGGTGGCCGGGCGGGCACGGGCCCGCTGCCGGAACTCTGGTTCTTTTGAGCCCCGCTTGGCCACGGGGGCCCAGAAAGATTGGCTCTGTCGCTCCGGCCCGGTGGCCGGGTGCCGGGTGCCGCCGCGCAACCCCCCGGGGCACTCGGGGGGGCTGAAGGGATGAAATTCACCGCCGGCCTCGCCCAGATGGGCCCCACCCTGGGCGACCTGGAGGCCAACCGCAAACGGGTGCTGGCCGTCGCCCGCAAGGCGCTTAGGCGGGGGGTGGAGCTCCTGCTCTTCCCCGAGCTCGCTCTCACGGGCTTTTTCCTCAAGGACGTGGTCCCCAGCGTCGCCCAGACCCGGTGGGGGGCCCTCGTGGAGGAGCTCAAGGCCCTCTCCCGAGACATGGCCCTGGTGGTGGGCTTCGTGGAGGAGTCCCGCGCGCACATCTTCTATAACGCGGCCGCTTACTTCGAGGAAGGCCGTCTTGTCCACTGCCACCGGAAGGTCTATCTCCCCACCTACGGCATCTTTGATGAGCAGCGCTACCTGGGCCGGGGGCGGGCGGTGCGGGCCTTCGACACCCGCTTCGGCCGGGCAGCCATCCTCATATGCGAGGACGCGTGGCACCCGAGCCTCGCCTACCTGGCCTCCCAGGACGGGGCGGACCTGCTGTTCATCCCATCGGCGAGCCCCGGTCGGGGGGTGCGCCGGGGGCGGGGGCGGCTGGGGATCCAGGAGAGCTGGCGGGCCATCAACCGCTGCTACGCCCAGACCCTCTCCCAATTCGTCTTCTTCGCCAACCGCGTCGGCTACGAGGATGGGATCAATTTCTGGGGGGG
>JBHIBR010000240.1:0-3689 GCA_046759145.1 Nitrospinota bacterium
AGAAGCTCGAGGAGCGAAGGGCGGGCGGAGGGGGAAGTAGCGCTGGCGTCCTCGCCGGCCTGGTTGCGGCCCGACGGCTCGACTGAGCTCGCCGAAGTCCGCCAGGATGGCGGCGCTACGGGGTGTCACCCCCCAGGCGAAGCCGAGGGGTCTCATTGTGGCCCGCTCCCGGCCGCCGGCGCCCGAAGGCCTTCGAGCCATGGCCTCCGTGGCACTCTCATGGGGAGAGGTGGTATAACCACCGAGGGCAGGTCACCTGCCGAAAGAGAAGGAGAGTGGGTGCGGTCCTCGCCAGGGGCAGGCTGACAGGAAAGGTATTTGAAGGTTCGCGCTGTGGTTCGACTCTTAGAACGCGAGGGTTGGGTTCTGGTGCTGACACGCGGGAGCCATCGACAGTTCAAACACCCGGCCAAGCCGGGTCGCGTCACCGTGAGCGGTAGTCTGGGCGACGACATGCCGAAAGGGACCCTTGCATCAGTCATACGGCAGGCTGGGATCAAGAGAGGAAAGGCATGAGAAAGCTTCAGTGCCTGGTTCGAATCAACAAGGATCCGGACAGCGACTGGGGGGCATCGGTTCCCGATCTCCCCGGATGTGTTGCCACCGGGAAGACAATCGACGCGACCCTCCGCCGAATCCAGTCGGCGATCGCTCTTCACCTGCAGGGCTTGCGAGAAGATGGGCTGCCGATACCTCGCCCGCGCCATCGGGCCGTCAGACCGCGCCGCACGAAGCGGGAGATTGATTTTTACGCAACCGTTGAGGTGGCCGCGTGAAGCGGACCGGCACCCCCCGGGCCGTCTGAGGCCGCTGCGTAGCCTCTGCTGAGCGATCCCCTGCGTCGCCCCGCGCCCTTTTTCTGTCACCCCGAGGCGGACTTCGATGAGCTCAGTCGAATCGAGCTCGCCGAAGTCCGCTCGGAATGACGGCGGAGGGGGTCAGAACGGCAGCGCGGCGGTGCGGGCCGGGGGGAGGAAGATGGTCACCGAGTCGCGGGCGGCGTCGATGAAGGCGCCGGGGAAGATGGCCAGGGCGAAGGTCAACGCAACCATCAGGAACAGGGCGGCGAGGAGGGAGGGGGAGTTCTGGAGGATGGGGGCGGGGCCTTTCGGCTCGTACATGTACATCACCATCACGACCCGGAAGTAGTAGTAGATGCCGATGGCGCTGCCCACCACGCCGATCACGGCGAGCCAGACATAGCGCTGCTCGATGGCGGCGGCGAAGAGGTAGAGCTTGCCCACGAAGCCCGCCGTCGGGGGGAGGCCCGCGAGGGAGAGGAAGAAGACCACAAAGATGAGGGCCGCCCAGGGGCTGGTGCGGCCGAGGGCCTGGAAATCCTCGATGCGGTCCCCCCGGAAGCCCTCCCGGCAGAGCAGGATCACCATGGCGAAGGCGCCCACGTTGGTGAAGGTGTACACCACCAGGTAGAAGAGCACCGCGCTCATCCCCGTCGAGCTGAAGGTGCCGTCCTCCCGCAGGCTCGCCACCAACCCCATCAGGGCGTAGCCCGCATGCGCGATGGAGGAGTAGGCGAGCATCCGCTTCAGGTTGGACTGGACGATGGCGGCGATGTTCCCCCAGAGCATGGTGAAGGCCGCCAGGGACCAGAGGAGGAGGTTCCACTTGGGCCCCAGGGCCTCCAGGGCCACCAGGAAGATGCGCATCAGGCCCGCGAAGGCGGCCGCCTTCGTCCCCACCGACATGAAGGCTGTGACCGAGGTGGGCGCGCCCGTATAAGCGTCGGGCACCCACATGTGGAAGGGGACAAGGGCGATCTTAAAGCCGAAGCCCGCCACCATCATGATGAGGCCCAGGATGAGGGCGGGGTTCTCCAGCAGCCCCCGGGGCCGCCCCGCGGCCAGCGCCCCGGCGATGGAGCGCAGGTCGGTGTACCCCGTGAGGCCGTACACCAGGGCCATCCCGTAGAGGAGCACCCCCGAGGTGAAGGCCCCCATCAGGAAGTATTTCAAAGCGGCCTCCCGGGAGAGCTCGTCGTGGCGGATGAAACCCACCAGGATGTAGATGGAGATGCTCATCAGCTCCAGGCCCAGGTAGATGGTGATGAGGTCGCCCCCGGCCGCCATGATCATCATCCCCAGGGCCGAGGAGAGGAGGAGCCCGTAGAACTCGCCCAGGTTGATGCGCTCCACCTTGAGGTAGTGGAGCGAGATGAGGATGGAGAGGCCTGTGCCCAGGAGCACCACGAGCTTCATGAAGACGGCGAAGTTGTCCACCAGCAGGAGACCGCCGAAGGTGGACCGGGGAGCCTGACCCCAGGAGAGCAGGGCCAAAAGCGCGACCAGCACCACCCCCACCAGGCTCGCCACCCCCAGGCGCGCCTTGTTCTCCCGCGCGGTGAAGAGGTCCGCCACGAAGATGGCGCAGATGAGGAGGGTCATGGCGAGCTCGGGCGCCGCGAGGGGGACCCACTCCAAGGAGCGGCTCCATTCGGGGACTTGGAGGGGGGGCATGCTGAGTCCTCTCCCTCAGCGGGCTTCCGGCCGCCCGCCCCGGGGGGCCGCGGGAAGCCCGCGCTTCTCCGAGACGCCGCGGGCGGGGGAGGCATCGGGCGCGGCGGGGGATTCGACCCGGAGGTCGGCCGTCACCATCCGCACCACCTTCTTCACGCTCGTCTCCATCCGCCCCAGGAAGGGCCGCGGGTAGAGGCCGATCCAGAACATGAAGAGGAGGATCGGCAGCATGTAGACCACTTCGCGGACGCTGCAGTCCTTCAGGCGCTGGTTCTCGGGGTTGTCGAGGGTCCCGAACATCATCCGCTGGAAGAGCCAGAGCATATAGGCCGCCCCCAGCACGATGCCCGTCACGGCGAAGGCGGCGTAGAGGAGCTTCCTCTTGAAGGCCCCCAGGAGGATGAGAAACTCCCCGATGAAGCCGTTCAGGCCCGGCAGGCCGATGGAGGAGAGCATGGTGATGGCGAAGATGACCGTGAACACCGGCACCTGCTTCGAGAGGCCGCCGAACTCGAGGATGTCGAAGGTGTGGCGCCGCTCGTAGATCATCCCCACGATCAAGAAGAGGGCTCCCGTCGAGAGCCCGTGGTTCACCATCTGGAGCATCCCCCCCAGCACCCCCTGGTCGTTGAGGGCGAAGATGCCGAGCATCACGAAGCCCAGGTGGCTCACCGAGCTGTAGGCCACGAGCTTCTTGATGTTCGTCTGGGCCATGGCCACCAAGGCCCCGTAGATGATCCCGATGACGGCCAGCAACACCATGAAGGGGACGAAGGTCCGGCTCGCCTGGGGGAGGAGGGGGAGGCTGAAGCGCACAAACCCGTAGGTGCCCATCTTGAGGAGGATCCCCGCCAGGATGACGCTCCCCGCCGTGGGCGCCTCGGTGTGGGCGTCGGGCAGCCAGGTGTGGAAGGGGAACATGGGGACCTTGATGGCGAAGCTCACGAAGAAGGCGAGGAAGATCCACACCTGGGTCCAGTAGCTGAGCTTGGGCCCCAGCTGGAAGAGCTGGAGCACGTCGAAGGTGTGGCGGCCCGTCTCGGCGGCGTGGATGAAGTAGAGGGCCAGGATGCCCAGGAGCATGAGTACGCTGCCGAACACGGTGTAGAGGAAGAACTTGATGGCCGCGTAAAGCCTCCGCTCGTGGCCCCACACCCCGATGAGGAAGTACATGGGCACCAGCATCACTTCCCAGAAGACGTAGAAGAGGAAGAA
>JBHIBR010000241.1:0-3685 GCA_046759145.1 Nitrospinota bacterium
CCTTCGAGCGCCTGTGCCTCTCGGCCGCGCGGACCGGGGCGGCGGGGGCGGCGCTTGGGGAGGCGCTCGCCTACGCCAAGGTGCGCGAGCAGTTCGGAAAGCCCATCGGGAGCTTCCAGGCCGTGAGCCACAAACTCGCGGAGATGCACGTGTTGGTGGACACCGCCCGGCTGCTTGTCTACCGCTTCGCCTGGGAGGTGGCGCGGGGGAAGCCCAGCCGCGCCGACGCGGCCGCCCTGAAGCTCTTCGCCAGCGAAGCCTATAAACAGGTGGCGGACCTGGGCCTCCAGGTGCTCGGCGGCTACGGCTACATCGCCGACCACAGCCTGGAGCGCCACTACCGCGACGCCCGCCTCGCCACCATCGGGGCGGGCACCAGCGAGATCCAGAAGAACATCATCGCCCGCGAGCTGGGATTGGGCTGAAGGCCGCTCCCCGGGTCCCGGCCCTGCCCACTCATCCCCCCGCCTCGTTCGCCCGGACGATGGTGGAGGGCGGCGTGGGGACGTAGATGAGGGAGCACTCCCGCCCGAGGCTCGCCTCGGCCTCCGCGAGCGCAGCCTCGAGGGTGGGGAAGGGCTCAAAGCCCATCCGGCGCACCGAGAACATCAGTCCGCAACCTGGGCACAACCTGTTTTTGTGCCCTGCGGGCTCCTCTCCGCTCCGTCTTCCCGGCTCACCTGCAGAGGTGCCCGGCCCCCCCATAGAATGCCCCTCTCAGCGCGACAGAGGCCGGGGAGCATTGAGTACCGGTGCCCTGGCTGGGGCCCCCCATGCGCGGACAGCAGGAATCCTCCTCCTCTCGCGGACCGGGGTGGTTCGGGTTGAGCGTAGCAGCTTTGCTACCACTCAACCTCAAAAATTTTTGGCGGTGTGAGTATGGGATTGAGGGAATGGGGGCACGAGCTCCCCGCACAGCGTCAGAATTTTTAATTTGGTTCCGCAACGTAATGAGGGTGTGTTAGGGATGTGAAGACCCATTGGCCAAAAATCCCTTGACGTCGATTTCCGCACCGACCCCCCCCGGGAACACGCCCCGTCAGGGACATGGATCTGACGGAAGATTCAGCGGCCGGAAGCCCACAGGCGGATTTACGCCTCGGCTGCCCTTTCACCGACAAGCTCCCGAACCGCTTTTATCAGATCCTCCTCATCCGGGATGCAGAATTTTTCCATCACCGGCGCAAAGGGCAGGGGCACGTCGGGACAGGCGAGCCGCTTGGGCGGGGCGTCGAGGGCGTCAAAAGCCCTTTCGGTCACCAAGGCCGAGAGCTCCGCGCCGAAACCTCCGGTGAGGGGGGCCTCGTGCATGATGATGAGTTTTCGAGTCTTCCGGACCGACTCGACGACCGCGTCCCCATCCAAGGGGCTCAGGGTCCTCGGGTCGATCACCTCGAGCTTGATTCCCTCTTGGGCAAGCTTCTCCGCTGTCGAAAGCGCCCTTCCCAACATAAGGGAGTAGGCCACTACCGTTACGTCCTTCCCGTGCCGTTTCACCTCGGCCTTGCCCAAGGGGATGGTGAATTCCCCTTCGGGGACCGGGCCTTTGCCTTGATACAGAGCTTTGTGCTCGACGAAGAGGACGGGGTCATCATCCCGGATTGCGGATTTCAGAAGTCCCTTAGCGTCATAGGGCGTCCCCGGCATCACCACCCTCACGCCCGGAAGGTGCACGAACCAGGCCTCAAGGCTCTGCGAGTGCTGGGCGGCGGCGCTGAAGCCACCCCCGCCCTGGGTGCGGATCACGAGGGGAGCCTTGACGGCCCCACCATACATGTAGCGGATCTTGGCGATTTGGTTCACGACTTCATCCATGCAGGAGCAGAGGAAATCCATGAATTGGATTTCCACGACGGGCCTCAACCCCGTCAGGGCGGAGCCCAGCGCAATGCCGGCGATAGCCGACTCTGTGATGGGCGTGTCCTTCACTCTCTTGTGTCCGAACTCGGACAGGAGCCCCGCCGTCACCCCAAAGATGCCGCCGAAGCGGGCGACGTCTTCTCCGGCGACGAAGATCGTCTCATCCCTCCGCATCTCTTCCCGAAGGGCTTCGTTCAGGGCCTGACTCAAGGTGATCTCTCGCATCTCTCACCCTCCTGGGAAGGATCATAGATAGATACATAGAGGTCCTCGAGGGCTGCCTCCGCGGCGGGCAGAGGACTCTCCTCCCCGAACTTGACGGCCTCTTCGATGCGAGCGAGGACTTCTTTTTCCATCTCCTCGTATTTCTTCTGCGTGACGACCTTTCTCTTGAGGAGCGCCTCCTTGAACTTCTCCAGGGGATCCTCCTCCTTACAGGCGTCCAGCTCTTTCTTGGGGCGATAGACCTGCGGGTCGCCCTCGAAGTGCCCCCGCCATCTGCGGATGCGGCACTCGATGAGGCTCGGCCCTTTTCTCCGCCGCGCTCTCCTGACCGCCTCGCCGACCGCCTCATAGACCGCTACCGCGTCGTTCCCGTCGACCGTCACCCCCGGGATGCCGTAGGCCGAGGCCCGGTCGGCGACTTTTTCCACCCGCTGGTGTTCCGATTGACGAATGGAGATGGCCCAGCCGTTGTTCTCACAGACGAAGACGACCGGAAGGTCCCAAATGGAAGCGAGATTGACGCCTTCGTGGAAGGTCGAATGGTTGGAGGCACCGTCTCCGAAGAAGCAGACCGTCACCTGGTCCGTTCCCCGGTACTGCGCGCTGAAGGCCGAGCCGACGGCGATGGGGAGGCCCGCGCCCACGATCCCGTTGGCCCCCAGCATTCCCTTCTTGGTGTCGGCGATGTGCATGGAGCCGCCTTTCCCTTTGCAGGAGCCCGTGCGCTTCCCGAAAAGCTCCGCCATCATGCCCTTGGTGTCCGCGCCCTTGGCGATGCAGTGGCCGTGCCCGCGGTGGCTGGAGATGATGTAATCATCTTCCCGCAGGCAGGCGCACGTGGCGGCCGCCACCGCCTCGCCGCCCAGGTAGAGGTGGACGAAGCCGGGAAGCCTTCCGGCGGCATAGAGCTCCCCCACCCGGGTTTCGAAGTGGCGGATCGTGAGCATTTTCTCGAGGACCTGGAGACATTTGTGCTTGTCAGGCTCCATGGCTGACCCTCCCTCTTCACGCTTCATCCACGATAAGATCTCGCCACCGAAGGCGGGGGACCCGGCCGCCCGAAACCTGGCGGTTCGACCGGATCGATTTGACAATCCAGAAAGGTTTCACTGGTGGTGGCACCTTGCCGGCTGACCCAACATGAATTTCGAGAAACGGTTTCTCGCAGTCAGAAATTGAATCTCGAAAGAGTCTCTACCCCACGTTTCCCAGATGGGTTTCGTTGGTTGCACGATGGTAGCAGAAATTCGCGTTCGGAGCTATCAGACGACGGCCGACCGCCAGTGACGGCGCTCCCAACCGGCCAAACCACCGCCGCCGACGCCGGGCCGGGCCCGAGCTACGGTTCTGGACGGTGCCCCGCCCACTCATCCCCCCGCCCCGTTCACCCGGACGATGGTGGAGGGCGGCGTGGGGACGTAGATGAGGGAGCACTCCCGCCCGAGGCTCGCCTCGGCCTCCGCGAGCGCAGCCTCGAGGGTGGGGAAGGGCTCAAAGCCCATCCGGCGCACCGCCTCGTCGTCTCGCGAGCCCGCAACCAAGACCCGCCCGATGTGCCGCAGGGGGTAGGCCCCCTGGCCGTAGAGGATGAGGGGGTGGA